>JAYSYV010000922.1:0-1287 GCA_043727245.1 Chloroflexota bacterium
GGTATGCCCAGCCGCTCTACTACAGCCGGAGTAAGATAATTACAATTGGAAATCAGGCAGGTTTTGTAACCGCGCTGGCGCAAACTCGCCAGCATTTCAGGTACACCCTCAAAGAAATGGACTTTCCCGCTCAAATTTTCCGCTTCATAGTGGGCCATATCCGCCGCCACTTCGGGCGGTCCACCCAGTTCAGCTAACACAAGTCTGGCCCGTTCCTCGCCCGATTTCAAGTCACCTCGCAGAGCTTCTTTACTGTAACTGCCCCATTTTTTCCAGATTTCTTCAGTAGGCCGCCCGATTTTTTGGGCGATCAGGTCATAATCCTCTCGTTTGTAGCGCGGCACATTGTAAACCAACGTACCCCACAGATCGAATAAAATACCTTTTGCTTGGATTTCAGACTTCACTTTCTTTTTCACCTTTACCAGGGCCGGGACCGGCTGTTTGAATACTATTGACGCTCTTTAAAGAAGTGCTATAATACAACTAACTAAGCGTATTGAATAAATTGCCATTGGCAATGTTAAAATTTTAACAGAAAGAACGGCTAAATAGAAATATGAGCGACAGGTTAAATGAAGAAGTTTCGCAAGTTATTCCCTTTGAAATTACGGCCCAGCAACTTAACCAGCTTGAGAACCTGCTAGAACTGGTAAAAACAATCGGCTCTACCGAACAACTGGCCCTGGTGGGTTTTCTGGCCGCGCGGCCCGCTGAAATAGTGGCGGTGGCTGAACTGGGGCCGCTGCTATCGCCTAAACTGAAAAATAATTTGCCGCGCCAGCTTCGGCAGCTTGAAAAGGCCGGTTTTATTCAAATTTTAGAGTGGCAAGCCGCTAAACCGGGTCAGGAACCGGAACCACACCTGCTAAAATTCAACCCCGGCTATGCCAAACAGGCTCAGACCATGATCGCGGCCTTGCGCCATGTAATTACGCTCCCGAAAGACGATGACTCGCTCCTAATGGACGAACGAACCATGACCCTACGGCGTTTTATGAAGGATGGCAAACTCCAGGCCATGCCGGTCCAACTCAAACGCCAACAATATATTCTGGAAGAAGTAGCCAGCACTTTTGAACCGGGAGTTCGCTACACCGAACGGCAGGTTGATGCTATACTTAAACAGATTTACGAATACGATCATTGCAGCTTGCGCCGCTCCCTGGTGGATTTCAAATTCCTGCGCCGGGCGGAAGGCATTTATTGGAAAGAGAGTCCGGTTTTAGCCCCGGCGTAGCCATTTAATTTTGCTCAAACTTTTTAACCCACAGGCTTTTGAAGCCT
>JAYSYV010000923.1:0-1287 GCA_043727245.1 Chloroflexota bacterium
ACAAAGCGGGTTTTACGATTTCGCTGCCAGACCTCAGAACCGCGCAAAAAAGTTTCTTTGGCCCGAGAATAATCTCCCAGGTTCTTGTAGACAAAAGCCAGGTTATGATATGGCAGCGCCGAACTACCATAATCTCCCATCTCTTCGAATAACTCAATGCTCTGCTTATAGTAGTCCGCCGCCTGAAGATAATTGTTTTCACAACGAGCTAATTCCCCAAGATAGTTTAGAATATAAGCTAACCGGTTTGTGTCCCCTGCCTCCCGGTAATAGCGGGCGCTTTCCTGGAGAAAAGTGTGGGCTG
The DNA here is from genome assembly GCA_043727245.1 of Chloroflexota bacterium. GTDB lineage: Bacteria > Chloroflexota > Chloroflexia > Chloroheliales > Chloroheliaceae > 54-19. The sequence goes on from JAYSYV010000923.1 coordinate 305, forward strand.
TGGGGTAATCTCCTTCCTGCAAAGTATTGATTCCCAAGCTACCCAGGGATGTCGCCAGACCGGTGGTGTTGCCCAACTCGCGCAGGAGGGCGGCACTTTGCTCAAAATAGGTTCGGGCAACCCCGCTATCCCCCATTGAAGTAGCGACCATTCCCAGGTAATATAAGCACAACCCAGAGTTTTGCCTGTCATTGGTTTTCTGGAAAAAAGCCAGGGCGGTAGTTAACAGAGCGTTTGCCGAATTTAAATCTTGCTGTGGCCAGGCCAGGGCCCCAGCTGCAAATAAAGCTTTCGCCCGGAAAGGATTATCAGGCCAATTCCTGCTTAAAGCCAGACCTTTTTCCAGCCAATCCCGCCCTTCCGCAAGGTAACAGCGTAAATCCCAGAAGTTCATTAAACTCCCGGCCAGTCGCAGCCCCGCTTCCAAATTTCGAGGGGGACTTCCGCTAAAAGCCCATTCCAAGCCGGCTCGAAAGTTGTCCTGTTCGCGCTCCAGGCGTTCCAACCAGATCACCTGGTCTTTACCCTGTAACTCTAACTCGGCTTTCTCAGCTAGCTGTAGATAGTAAGCCAGATGCTGGTCCCCGAAATACTCGGCTCTACCACTTTCTACGAGTTTTTCCCGGGCATACTGGCGAATGGTCTCCAGTAAAAAGAAGCGGCTCTCACCTGGGACTGTTAAAGCATTATCAGGAAAATCTCGGACCAGGGGGTTTTCAGTAATGACCAGGGATTTGTTTACTAACTGGGAAAGCCCCTCCATTATCTGGAATCGGGGAGCTGCGGGAAAATTTCCGATCACTTCTGCCGCTTCCAATGTCCACCCACCCGCGAAGATAGCAAATCCTTCGAACAAGGTCCGCTCATCAAAAGGCAGCAAATCGTAGCTCCAATCTATTGCCCCTCTCAGAGTTTTCTGACGCGGTAAGGCGTTGCGGCTTCCTCCCGTTAACAACTGGAAGCGGTCGTCCAGGCGGGCGGCC
>JAYSYV010000924.1:0-4252 GCA_043727245.1 Chloroflexota bacterium
GACCGCATGGCCCTCTATGAGGAGTTGGCCGGGTTGGAATGGCAGCCTCACGAGGTCAGCGAGTTAAAGGCGGTTGTCAAGCATTTCTTGAAGGAATACCGGGCTAACCTTAAAAAAGCTAAATCAATCGCTGCCTGATACTAAATTTATTACTAATCGTTTGTTCTGAGTTTTAATTTATTATATACTTCACTAGGCAAACCATTTTTGCTATCTTTTTTCCATATAAGTCACTACTTGCACTAACTTTGATAACCCCTGGCAAATTATATGTGGACACTTGTCTGACTCCAGGTACGAAGTTATAAGGAGACATTTTGATGTCCGAAAGCAACGCCGAACTGTTAGTTCCGGCTGCTTCAGAAGGTTCGCTTAATCCCGAAAACCTTTATCCCGATTATAAAGCGCTGCTGCTTGTGCCGGTGCTGGCCTTAATCCTGTCGGCGGCAACTATAATCATGTTGTTCAACCTGCCCACTCCCCTAAAAATAAACTTTACTCCAGACAACCGGGAACAGTATCAGCAGACCGGGTTTTACGGCCAGGAAAACGACCCCACTGGGAATGTGTATCGCTGGACCAACGGACAGGCCAGCGTGGTATTAGAGTTGCGGACGCGCTACCCGGTAACGCTCACTATTTCGGCCCGCAACGCGGCTGTAGCCGGTGGGCCAAAGGAAAGTACCCAGGTTTATGCCAACGATGTTTTAGTAGGCACGATGGAGCCGCGCCAGGATGGCGACCTTTTCTTCGATTATAGCTTTGAGTTCAAGCCGCCTTATGCCACCGTAGACAAAGAAACTGTCAAAATTGACTTTAAAACCCCCGGCTTTAAACCAGCCGGGGACAGCCGCAACCTGGGTTTTATGGTCAAATCTATCCACCTGGACACTTCCCAGATGTGGGAACCCTACCTTAAAAGGTCCGGTTGGCTGGATTGGTTAATTCTAGGTGGCGTGTTGATATTTGGGGCAGGCTTGTTGCTGGGTGGCCGCCGGATGGCCGGATGGCTGACCTTACCGGCTGCCCTACTGGCGGTCCAGGCCGGTTATGACCGGGGCGGTTGGCCACTGGCGGTGGGCGGTTTGCTTGCCTTTATGGCCCTGGGGGTCTGGTTAGCCTGGCGACCTCGCCCGTTGGTGGGGCTAAATTCGGGGGCTATCATCCTGGCCGGTAGCCTGGTGACTATCGCTGGGCTGGCCGGGCGATTGGTTTTATTGGGCGTGGTCGGTTATCCGGGTCCGCACGACCAGGCCGGGCCACCTTTCTGGCTCTTCTTCGGGGCGAACGCGGTTTGGACCGGGATTCTCTTTGGGCTGGCCCTGCTCTATTTTCCCATAAACGCCCGTAGTAGCATCTGGCAAGAACTGGTCAGCCGTTTGCGAGGGACAGTGGTCCGCTTTTCCAACCCGGTTTTGCTGCTCTATTTTTTCGGGGCCAACCTGCTTTTTACTTCAATCGTCTACGCCCAGCAAATGATTGTCTATGGCAACCTGGAAAGCCTGGGTCGGCGTTGGGATAGTCCGCGCTACCTGATTAATGCCGTCACGCTCTACGATGTCAATCACCCTATGCTCAACGTGATACCTTACTCCAAGACCTTCCACGAGCTGGCCTTTCCCGGCTTTGCGTTTATAGTTAAAGGGTTCTCTGTTATCGTAGGTTTTGCCGCCAGTATCCAGCTATCGAACCTTGTTATTACAGCCCTTTTTGCCTTTACACTCTATCACTTGCTCAAAGATTTTAATTATTGCCGCTCTCCGCTGTGGATTTCCACTTTGGCCCTTATACTACCCGAAAAATGGCTTTCGCTGCACAGTGTAGGTTCCAGCGAACCGCTGGCGATGCTGGGTTGTACGGGCGCTTTCTATTTTTTCAAAAAAGGCCAGTTCTGGCGGGCCGGTCTGCTGGGGGCGCTCGCCATGTCGGCCCGGCCCACCAGCATTTTCCTGTACGCCGGTTTTTTAGCCGCCCTGGCCTGGGAAGCCTTCAAGGTATGGGAAGCGGCGGGCTTCCGGGGCTTAACCCTGCCCAAAATGATTAGAGATTTCAACTGGGGAGCCGCCTTCAAATTGTCCCTGATCCCCCTTACCCTCCTCTTAATCTACGGTTTTTACGCTTTACGCACCGGCGACCTGCTATCTTATTTCCATATTCCCGAAGGCAACTTGAAAGATATTAACACCGACTATATTCCCTTCTCGGTTCTCTACAAAGGCTATCTTGAAACTTATGGGCAATTTTACGCCTATCTGTTGCCCATGGCAGGTCTGGCGCTGCTGTGGCGTATGCGCCAGTACGATGTTTTCTGGGTCGGTGGCGTGATGTACTTTGTCAATATCTTCATTGTACACAGCGAGATATTCCGCTACATGATGCCGGTAGTGCCTTTCCTGATAATAATTCCTTTCGCCCGCTGGCTGGAAAAGCGCGAAATGCGCCCGGTAATGGTAATTGCCTGTGTCATGGCTTTCTTCCTAACCTTCTGGCAGTTGAGTACCGGCCTGATGGACCAGGGCATCTGGGAAGCCCTCAAAAAGTTTTATTAATCAGTAACACCACTTCATGCGCGGCTTGACAAGTGAGGTTGTAAGCAGTATAATCCCTACTTGCACTGAGATAACTGTCGCTTGGATTAAACAAATGGCTCTTGGGCCTTTTTTAATGTGAGTCACAGATGCGTGGCCGAGATGCGGAATACACGGCCCGGATAAAAAATGTTGGCCGGGTGAAGGCCGATGACCCAGGAGGAAGTTTAGTTGCCTACTATTAACCAGTTGGTGCGCAAGGGCCGCAAGGCAATTATCAAGAAGACCAAAGCGCCAGCTTTACGTTTTATTTTGAACTCGTTGCGGGGCAAGACCACACGCGGTAAGGGTGCTCCCCAGAAACGCGGCGTTTGCACCCAGGTGCGAACTATGACCCCCAAGAAACCGAACTCGGCGCTTCGCAAGATCGCCCGCGTGCGCTTGTCGAACGGGATGGAAGTAACCGCTTACATTCCGGGCGAAGGCCACAATCTCCAGGAACACTCAGTAGTGCTTATTCGCGGTGGCCGCGTCAAAGACTTACCGGGTGTGCGCTACCACATCGTGCGTGGCGCACTGGATACCCAGGGCGTTAAGGACCGTAAGCAGGGCCGCTCCAAGTATGGCACTAAAGTTGCCAAGGGTAAGGGCGCTGCTCCGGCCAAGAAGGGTCGCTAACTTTTTAGTAGCGCAGGTGCGCCGCTATCACAGAATGTTCAAAGTCGGGTAGTTTTGTTTAACTCTCTGTAGCTGCATCGCAGATCAGGTCGAAACTACCCGCCAGGCTCGCCTCTCCACTGGTTGTAAGATAATCATGAGGGTTGAGCAGCCACTCCGCCAAAGATAGCTATCAGCAGGTAGCCGTATCCAGGCGGACAATGGCGGAAGCCGGGGTTTACCAGCCAGGTAAATCAAGGCTTCAACAGGCAAATAAAGCCAAACTCCAGCAAAATAGCCCCTCCAATTTCCGGGCTATTTTTGTACGAAGTACGAAGAAAAGAAGACTTTGTAGAGAGTTGGCCGATTTGCGGTAGAGTCATTAATCCAGCGGATAATCCGTCGGGAAATGCTACTCTACCAATTTTTGCGCGTTTGAAACAAAACGCGTGCCGTATATTAACGAGGGTGGGGCGGGCCGTTAAAAGCCTGCTGCCTCCAACCGGTTTAGGCCGGTACGCCTGATGAATATGCAGGTCTCATACTAAAGGAGAAGTCAGAACAATGCCCCGAAGAGCGAGAATTCAGCGCCGGGAAACCATGCCCGATGCGATTTATAAGAGCCGGGTAATTACCAAATTTACTAATAAAGTAATGAAGGGCGGGAAAAAGGGTCTGGCCGAGCGCATCATGTACGATATGCTGGAAATGGTCGGCGACCAGACCAAGCGCGAACCGATGGAAGTCTTTGAGCAGGCTATGCGCAACGCTACCCCGGTGCTGGAAGTAAAGCCCAAGCGTGTTGGTGGGGCGACTTTGCAAGTGCCGGTGGACATCAAAGGCGAACGCCGCCAATCCCTGGCTATTCGCTGGTTGCTTCGTTCGGCTCGCGCCCGCAGTGGTCATACTATGTCTGAGAAACTCGCTGCCGAGGTGATTGATGCCGCTAACAATACCGGTGCAACCATCAAACGCCGCGAAGATACCCACAAGATGGCCGAAGCCAACAAAGCTTACGCTCATTACAAGTGGTAAATGGAATTGTCAGTCGCCAGCTTCAAACACCA
>JAYSYV010000925.1:0-4252 GCA_043727245.1 Chloroflexota bacterium
AGCCCATCCAGCAATGCCTGAATTACCGGCGAAGCGCCACGGTAGGCCGGTAAGAGCGAAGCATGAACGTTAATAGATTTCAGGGGCGGCATATCCAACACCACTACCGGCAAAATCATTCCGAACGAAGCGACCACGAAAACCTCGGCCCCGGTCGAAAACTCGCGTAGCTGAGCCTGGCTTTCAGCCGACCGAAGTTTCTCCACCTGCAATACCGGCAGTCCCAAATCTTGCGCGGCGATTTTCACCGGTGGCGGTGTTAGCACATTTTTACGCCCGGCAGGACGGTTTGGTTGGGTCACAACCCCGATTACTTCAAATTCTTCGGCTACACGGCGCAAGACCGCCGCCCCAAACTGGGGTGTTCCCATAAAAAGCAACTTCATGTAAGATTCTTTCGCGACAGGTTCAACACCTTCGTTATACTATATTTCGTTCGCGGGTAAATTGGCCGGTTCGGAATCGTTCGATACCCAGGCTGGAAATATCAATCGTTTTAGCTTTTCCATCCAGGATAAGTTCCGACATGACCTGACCGGTAGCCGGACTTTGCTGGAAGCCATGACCGCTAAAGCCAGTCGCGACAAAGAAATTATCCAGCTCCGGGATTTTACCGATTATCGAGTTGTGATCGGGGGAGGTATCGTACAGACCAGACCAACCGCTCCGAATACGCAACCGCTCGAAGGCCGGGACGCGCTGCATGGCATGCTCTACGACTGTATCCAGCCAGTTCCAGGCGGTGGAAGTATCAAAACCGGGCAACTGGCTTTCGTCAGTTTCCCCGATTAAAAATCCTTTTCCTTCCCGCCGAAAATAGAGGCCGGTTCCCATGTCAATCGTCATGGGCTGGCGCTCCGATAACTCGTCAAAAGGTTCGCTGAAGAAAAGGGTCCGTTTGTAGGGTTGCACCGGCAGGTCTACCCCGGCCATCTCACCCAGCAGACCGCTCCAGGGTCCGGCGCAGCCAACCACTATTTCCGGCCTGATGACACCCCGGTCGGTTTCCACTTCCGTGATACGCTGTCCATCCCGTTTGATACTTTTCACCTCGCAGTTTTCCCAGAATTTCACCCCGGCCTGGCGAGCTTTGCGGGCGAAGCCCTGGGTTACTTCGTGCATAGAGGCATGACCGTCCTTGCCGCAAAAAGTGGCCCCTAAAACATCGGATATTTCCAGACCCGGATATAATTCGGCAAGCTGGGCCGGGGTGAATACTTCTACCGGTACGCCCAGTTGACGCTGCAAAATTACGTTTTCCTGAAAATCGCCCCAGGTTGTCTGGTCGGTCAGCAGGAAAAGATAGCCGTACTGGTGAAAGCCGATGTCGCATTCGTCTTCGGATAGGCCGGTATACTGGTTGAAGTTTTCAAAGCAGTCCAGCGAGTACTGACTGAGCCGGATATTGACCTCGTTGGAGAATTGCAGACGAATCCCACCAGCGGCGCGGCTGGTCGAACCGCTGCCCAGGGTATTGCGCTCCACCACCACAATATCGCTCAAGCCGCGCCGAGCCAGGTGGTATGCCACGCTACAGCCGATTACACCCCCCCCGATTATCAAGACCTGGGGCGCAGCTGCAACCTCTAAAGCCATTCTAATACTCCTTTTTATAGCTGGACACAAAAACAGGGCTTCCCAGGCAACCTGTCTTGCCTTCTTATCCCTGCCCCTGCCAATCTGAAATTTATTCTCTGATTTACTCTCTGATTTACTCTACTATGACCAGGGCCGTACCAGGCCGCACTTCCCCGACCAACCAGAGCGGTTCACCAGCCTTTTCAAAAAGGCTCTCTAATTCCGCCGCTTTGTCAGCCGGGATGGCGAAGAAAAGGCCGCCGCTGGTCTGCGGGTCGAATAGTATATCTTCCAAATCCGGTTCAAGGTCAGGCCTGAGCTTAACTCTTTTGGCCCCTGGTCCCTGCAAATGCTGGCGGTTCCGGCCCGCGCCACCGGGCGAACAACCTTCCTGAGCGTAGCGTCTGGCTCCCGGCAAGAGAGGTAGTTTCTCAGCCTTGAGAATAAGGTCAATTCCTTCGCTATGGTCCGACATCTCCGAGGAATGGCCCAGAATGCCAAAGCCGGTTATATCGGTGCAGGCATGTACAAAAGAATGGCCCAGTTCGCGCAGCAATTGGGAGGCTCGCCGGTTGAGCCGGGTCATACTATCGAGGGCGGCTTGCATATCCGCCGGGTCCACCACTTCACGTTTGTGGGCCGTATTGAGCAGGCCCGTACCCAGCGGTTTGGTCAGATAAAGCAAGTCCCCGGCGATAGCCCCGCCTTTGGTAAATACCCGGTCGGGATGGATTGAGCCGGTCACAGCAATACCGTATTTCGGCTCTACATCTATGACCGTATGCCCACCGGCGACTACCGCGCCAACCTCAGCCATCTTATCAGCCCCGCCCTGCAAAATACGGCTCAAAACTGCCGGGGGCAAATCAGCCGGGAAGGCCACGATATTGAGGCCCATCAAAACCTCGCCGCCCATAGCGTAAACATCGCTCATGGCGTTAGCCGCCGCGATGGCCCCGAAAAGATAGGCATCGTTTACTACCGGTGGGGAAAAATCCACCGTCTGCACAATAGCCAGGTCCGGTCCTAAGCGGTAGACTGCTGCATCATCGCTGATTTTCAGACCGACAATCAGGTTGGGATTGTCGTATTTCTTCAGTGGAAATAAAACCTGGGCCAGTTCTCTTGCGCCCATTTTAGCCGCGCACCCGGCGCAGGCAGCGAGATTCGTAAGCTTAATCTGGTTGACAGCATCTATATCAGTCACATGATTATGTACTGCGACTTCACTCAAGGGAAACCTCCTGGCCGAACCTGCCTTTGCTTATACTTTAACCGGTCCGGCCAGTGATATTTAGTACTTTGCCCCTTTACGGCGGGCATCAATGGCGTTGTAGACCCCCAACCCGATTACAATAAGAGCTACTACAATAGTCAGGATTAAGCCAAAAGCCGCGCTTTCGCCGCTAGTCAGGCCGGTCAGATTTACAATGGCGAAACCGAGGGCGATAAGGCCGACCAGGGCTTGCCCGGCGGCCAGAGCAATTGAGTCCCGGCTCAACCCGATAAAGCCTAAAATAGCGGCCATCAGGCCGGCTCCCATTACAATCCAACCGTCGCCAATATCCAGGCCGCTAAGTGAGCCTCCGCTGCTGACGTTAATCCAGGGCAAAAATCCGCAGACAAACAGTACCAGGCTGACCACTAGACCCACCCATTCCAGGGGCGGGGCTTTGGCAGGTTCGGGCTTTAAAGCGGCCCATAACCCTGCGAGGCCCAGACCTGGTTTGGCCGTCGTGGTGGTGGTGGTGGTTCCACTACTTTCTGCGCCGGGGTTTTGGGCCGGTTGCCACTGGTAATCAGGCCGGTTCTGGCCGGGTTGCGGTTGGCCTTGCGTGGGCGGCATAAGAGGTTGCCCTTGCTGATTTTGCTGGGGCTGAGGCGGCATAGGTGGCCGTCCTGCTTGATTTGGCTGCGGCTGTCCAGACTGGTTTGGCTGGGGCCGGGGTGGAACCGGTTGACCTTGTGGTTGTTGTGGGTCTTGAGGTGTCATAATTTTCTGCTCCTGGTCAAATATGACCTTATGGAAACTACTGTCCCCGTACTACCGGAAGGCCGGTGAAAGCCCAGTTCCCCATACCCCCGGCCAGGTTATAAACATGGGTAAACCCGGCAATCGCGGCCACCTCGGCGGCGGCGGCGCTGCGCTGGCCTACCGCACAGACAAAAATAACCGGCAAACTTTTATCCAGGTTTTGCTCGGCCAGGCTCTGCGCGAAACTGTACAGCCCTTCGATTGGTAAGAGGGTAGCGTTCTCGATATGGCCGCCCACGAATTCATAGGGCTGGCGCACATCAATTACTTTGAGTTCGCCTTCATCTATCATAGAGGCCGCTTCTTCGGGGTCTAATTCTATAAAAGGCTCGTCAGGCATCGTCAAAATCTTCACTCCGACCATTCATCCAGGACGCTTTAGATTGCCGCATCATCTTAGCACCCCTGGTAGGCTATTTCAAGCTGCATCTCCTGGTAAAATCTAGGCCAAAGGTCTATTGACTCTTATAAATCTTATGATATATTATACTACGAGCGGGTAAGCTTTTAGTATCTACCTGCCAGTACTTACACCCCTCCACTTGCTTTGAACAAGCAAAACCTCCAGGCAGCGGGATTTAGGTCCGCAGACCAGGAAATTTATTGTCAATCAGTCATTATTTTAGCGTAGCTAATACG
>JAYSYV010000926.1:0-4251 GCA_043727245.1 Chloroflexota bacterium
TAGCCGGGCCAAACGCCTGTCCCCCCTTTATTGTCTGTGTAGGAGTGGGCGGCACAGCCGACCGGGCCTTATTACTTGCCAAAGAAGCCAGTTTGCGCCATGTTGGCGAGCCTCATTCCGACATCCAGGTAGCGGGCTTAGAACAGGAACTGCTGGAAATGGTAAACGCTACCGGCATCGGACCGCAGGGTTACGGGGGACAAACTACCGCCCTGGCCTGCCATATCGAACGCGCTCCGACCCATATTGCCTCGCTGCCGGTGGCAGTGAACTTACAATGCCACGCCGTGCGCCACCAGGAGGCGGTGCTGTGAGCCAGGAGATGCCGGAGGAATTGCGGCAAATCCAACTGCCCCTGACGGACGAAGTAATTTTAAGTTTACGGGCCGGGGATATGGTCGAAATCAGCGGCAAGCTATTCACCGGGCGGGACGCCGCTCACCAGCGCTTTCATCAGGCCCTCGAACGCGGCGAAGCTTTGCCGGTAGATTTGCGCGGCCAGGTCATTTATTACGTTGGCCCCAGCCCGGCCCGGCCCGGCGCGGTAATCGGCTCGGCCGGGCCAACTACGGCCAGCCGCATGGATTCTTTCACCCCCGAACTGCTCAAGCTGGGTCTTAAAGGGATGATCGGCAAGGGCAAACGGAGTGAGCCGGTCAAAAAGGCCATGCAAGTGCATAAGGCGGTCTATTTTGGGGCCATCGGGGGATTGGGTATCTTGCTCTCGCAGTCTATCCAACAGGCCGAAGTGGTGGCCTATCCTGACCTGGGACCGGAAGCGGTATTCAAACTGACCCTTGAAAAATTCCCGGCCATAGTTATTAACGACTGCCAGGGCGGCGACCTCTACGCCGAGGCCCTTCAAAAGTGGGCTTCCGCCGAATAAACAAAATTTGCCAGGGCTTAATCAACCGTAGCCGCCCAGCGAATCTCGATCTGGTTGCGCAAGCCGGCTGAGTCCGCTACCCAGCCTTAAATACCTCCTGGGCTGCGATCATCTTCAGGCCAATTTCCTGAAATTGCGAAAAATTATAGCGAAGTTAATAATGGATTTATAACTCTAAAATCCGACCCGCCGAGCCGCATTGCCGTAGTGACCCTGATGACCTTTGCGCTAATGGTGGCGAGCGTCTTCAATAAATCTTTTTAAGAGGGGTTGCCAGGATGGTGTAGAATTAATAGCATAACGCATTCTATTCTCACCTTAAAAGTGAAAGTCACTCTTTGTTTAGAAGGGAGCCATAAGTATGGCAGATCTATCTATAAATATTAAGGGTATGAAAGCGCCCAATCCTTTTTTCCTGGCGAGCGCACCGCCGGCGACTTACGGTGAGCAAATCAAGCGAGCCTTTGAGGCCGGGTGGGGCGGCGTAGTTACCAAAACCATCGGGATTGACCCCATCGTGAATGTGACCAACCGCTTTGGCCGGTTGACTCCTCGCGGCGCTCGATTGGGGGCGGCTAACGTGATTGGTTTTGAGAATATCGAGCTGATTACCGATAGGCCGGTCGAATCGTGGCTGCGGGATATTAAGATGCTCAAAGAAATTTACCCTGACCGGGCTGTGGTCGCCAGTATCATGCACAGCGTGGAAGAAGAAGGCTGGCGGCAACTGGTCCTGGCGGTCCAGGAAGCCGGGGCCAATGCCATCGAGCTGCATTTCGGCTGCCCTTACGGTATGCCCGAAAAGCATATGGGCAGCGAACAAAGCCAGGACCCCGCTATTGCCGAAATGATTTGCGGCTGGGTCCACAAATACGCTACTGTGCCGGTCTTTGCTAAACTGACCCCGAATGTCACCGATATTGGCCTGATTGGTCAGGCTTGTGAGTCGGGTGGAGCGGACGGCCTTTCGACCATCAATACTATTTTGAGCATGATTGGGATTGACATCGAAAAAGTTGACCCGCTGCCGGATGTTAGCGGCCTGTCCTGCTACGGCGGTTATAGCGGCACTTCGGTCAAGCCGGTGGCCTTGCGCTGCGTCAGTACTCTCAAGTCCAAAACCAGCTTGCCAATCTTTGGCATGGGCGGTATAAGCTAAACCGAGGACGCTATCGAGCATATCCTGGCCGGGGCCAGCGCGGTCCAGGTCTGTACGGCTGTAATGTTGCGGGGCTTCCGCATCATTGACAACCTGGTTAAAGGTCTGATCGATTACATGGACCGCAAGGGTTTTCAGACTATAGACGAAATGGTCGGGCTGGCGTACCGATTTATATCGTCCATCTCAGTTGCGCCGAGGCTCTCGAAAAAGTGCGCGAAGCGCGGGATGCCGGGCTTCCGGCCTACGCCGAAACCTGCCATCAGTATCTTTTCCTGGATTATACCGATTACGAGAAAGAAGGTTTCGAGGGTTCCAAGTTTGTCATGTCGCCACCGCTGCGGGATAAATGGCATCAAGAAGCGCTCTGGAAAGGGCTGGCCGGAAACGACTTGCAGGTGGTTTCGACCGACCACTGTCAATTCTGCATGAAGGAAAAAGAAATGGGCAAGGACAACTTTAGCAAGATTCCCAATGGTGCGCCCGGCATCGAAACGCGCATGTCTTTGCTTTACAGCGGTGTGTTGGGCGGGAAAATCAGCCTGAACCGCTTTGTCGAACTGACCAGCACCAACCCGGCCAAGTTGATGGGCCTCTATCCCCAAAAAGGCTCGATTAATATCGGTGGTGACGGTGATATTGTGGTCTTTGACCCCAGCGCGACCATGATTTTGCGCCAGAAAGACCTTCACATGAACGTGGATTACAATCCCTACGAAGGACGCGAGGTCAAAGGTGTCCCGACAACCGTACTCAGCCGGGGTAAGGTAATTATTGACCAGGGCAAATACCTGGGCAAGGTTGGTGAAGGGCAGTTTGTGCCGCGCCAGACTTATACCCTGGTTTAAGCGAATTTTGATGTTGAAATTGGTCTGCCTAAATTCAAGATATAAAAAAGAGAGAAACTCATGTCAATAGATGTTAAAGAAGTTAAGGCCGAACAGGTCAATGAAGACTCGGCCCGGCACGTGATGGTAAGCTGGGCGGTTCAAAAAGCCGCCAATACCGATCCGTTGGTGGTATCGGGCGCGTCTGGTTCGTGGTTCTGGGATGCCGATGGCAAACGCTACCTGGACTTTTCGAGCCAGCTTATCAACTCAAACCTGGGCCACCAGCACCCCAAGGTAGTCGCCGCTATCAAAGAACAGGCCGAAAAGCTCTGCTACATTGGCCCGAACTTCCAGAATGAAGCCCGCTCGACCCTGGCCCGCATGCTGGCCGAAAGGTCGCCTGGCGACCTCGTTAAGACTTTCTTCACCAACGGTGGAGCCGAGGCCAACGAGAACGCTATCAAAATGGCCCGCGCTTATACTGGCCGCCACAAGGTTATTACCCGTTACCGCTCCTATCATGGAGCCACCGCCGGGGCCATCACTTTTTCGGGCGATAACCGGCGTTGGGCCAACGAACCGGCTGTTTCCGGGGTGGTGCGGGTGCAAGACCCCTACCCTTACCGCTGTAATTTTAAAGATTGCGGTGAGGTTTGCTCGATGGCTTGCGGTCGCAATATCGAAGAAGTCCTGCACTTTGAAGGACCGGAGAATGTGGCGGCTGTTCTGGTCGAGGTTATCACCGGTACTAACGGTATTTTTGTGCCGCCGCCTGAGTATTTGCCCTACCTGCGCCAGCTTTGCGATAAGTACGGCATTATGTTGATTTTCGACGAGGTAATGACCGGTTTCGGACGTACCGGCAAGTGGTTTGCTGCCGACCATTACGGCGTGGCTCCCGATATTATGACCTTTGCCAAAGGGGTAAATTCGGGCTACGTGCCGTTGGGTGGGGCGATTATCAGCCAGAAATTATCGGATTATTTTGAAGACAAGATGTTCTGGGGCGGCCTGACCTACAGTGGACACCCCCTGGCCTGTGCCGCTGGGATTGCCACTATCGAAGCATACGAGGAAGAAGGGGCTATCGAAAACAGCGCCCGCCTGGGCTACAAACTGCTGGCCGAGCTTACCGCCCTGAAAGATAAGCATCCTTCTGTCGGTGACGTGCGGGGGCTGGGTCTTTTTTGCGGCATTGAACTGGTCAAAGACCGCCACACTCGCGAAGGCTTGCCGCCCTGGAACGGTAAAGACCAGGCTTTGACCAACAAGCTTAAAAAAGCCCTGATGGAGCGGGGAGTATTTGTCTTCTGCCGCTACAACATGCTCTTTATCGCGCCGCCCCTGACCGTTTCGGAAGAAGAATTGATGATCGG
>JAYSYV010000927.1:0-4246 GCA_043727245.1 Chloroflexota bacterium
TTAATCGGTGGAGTCTTTTCTTCAACGACAGTCATATAACATCACCTTTCTTGGGACAATGTAGGAACGTTAGTTACAATATAAACTTAACCAGAACGCTAATTTACTCTGAATGTTTAGCTGGTAGAAAGTATCGTTAAAGTTGATTTGAAAATGCGAGTGGCTTGCACCGGAAATCCTATCATAAGTATAAATTGAAGTTGTTTATAACTCATTATATATTTATTTTAACTAACTGAATAGTCCTGTTTTGATATAAATAGATGCTGAACGGAGTTAAAAAAGGCTGTCCAACCGAACAGCCCTTCCTAAATTTAGCCTTGATTCTAGCTTTATAAGATAAGCCTGGGCGAGTGGCCTAGCGGCGGAACCCGGACTGTGGTGGCTTGTAGTAGAAAGCGTCTGGGGTAGCTTCGTCGGGTTGGAACATCGAGTTACCGTGTGTCAGCAAGTGGCGCAGGTAATTCCGGCTGAAGGGCCGTTCGATGTTTACGACCGGATAGAGGTCATCCAGCGAGGCCCGAAAGCCCTGAGAGGATTTCTGCCCGGCGAATTCAAAGCCCGAAGCAACAACCTGATCGGTCTTCTTACGGTCGCTATCTTCCAACCGTTTCTGACCGTTGAGTTTGGCATAGCGGTCGGGTGTTAGCAAGCCTTCCGTAATGATTTGGCAGGCAAAAACGATTGGCCGGAAGACGAACTTCTGGCGGCGCTCGTCATAGAACAGTACGTTCGCGTTCTGCTCCTCACTCTGCTCGTACTCAATGGTGAAGTGGTTGCTTTTATCGCCCTGCCGGATTACCAGTACCGCGCCCGGTACGAGGTTTTCTTCAAAGAACTGCTCTAACCCACCGATCCAGCCGCCCCGGCTACCGGTCGGGTAGCGCAATTCAGCGGTGTAGGTGAAGTATAGTTGCGGCGCTTCAAAACGCAGGACCAGCGATTTCTGTTCTTCCAGAAGTGGGTCCGGGAAGAATTCGCGGGATGATGCATCGTAAGGCAGCACACCATTTTCGTATTCGTAGAAGGTGAGCATGTGCCGCCAGACCTTGCCGCCGTTTTCCTCGGTTATTTCCGAAGGGTCAATCAGTTGCAGGTCTTCCAGGAATTTGTAGTCGGTTCCGATTTCGGTGGCCTTGTGGCGAGGATTACCAATCTGCGGTAAGCCTGGGGCCGTCCAAACTCGGTCATCGGCTGCGCCCACAAATTCAAAGTCCTTCTTTTCCTTATAAAGCCGGAAATTAAGGGCAAAGCGGGTTGCTTCATAATCCAGGTCGGTGGTGCGCTTGCCCCACAGGTCGGCCATAATCGCCGTATCGCTGACCGGGCCTTCGTTGTCCTGCATGTACTCGCGAATCCGGCGAAAGTCACCTTTGTTATAGCGTCCGGTGATTTCTTCCAGATACCAGTTGTTGGTGAAGTTGATGAAGCGGAAATCTTCTTCCAGGGCCGGGGCCAGGGCTGAAGCAAAGTAACTGCCATACTCGGTCAGAACTTCGGTAATCGGGCGATTTACATCGACCTTCACACCATCCGCCACTGTGATTTCCAACGGTCCAACGGCTACCGGGATTGGAGCCGGAGCCGGTTGAGGTTGAACTGGCGCGACCGGAGTCTGGGCGGCGGGCCGCTGCGGCTGAACCGGGGCCGGTTGGGTCGGGGCTTGCACAACGGGCCGTTGCGGCTGAACCGGGGTCGCCGTGACTGGAGCCTGGACGGCAGGTCGTTGTGGCTGGAACGGAGTCGGGGCCACGTGAGCCTGGGCGGAGGACCGTTGCGGCTGGACCGGTACAGGAGCCGGTTGGACCGGTGTTACGGTGGTGGCCGCTACCGGCAAGCTAATCGCATGCGAAGTATGGTGCGGTAGTTCGGGGGCAGCCCGACTGGCTTCTTCTTCCTCAGAAGCGGGTGTAACGGCTTTAGCGTCCTGGTACAGGCGCGTCTTAAAGCTGTGCTGGTCCATGTTTTCGCTAACCGGCGCTTTACCGCTTTTGGTGGTTTTATAATTCACCAGCCCAATAGTTGATTGAGTTTCTTCAACTCCATCAGTTTCTTCGTCTGTCAGAGGCGTTTCTTCCCGCAAGAAGACTGCCGGGCTGGTTGAAAGCGCCCGGTCTAAAAGAGCGGCGACCTCCTCCGGCTTATCCAGACCCTGGTATTTCTGACCGGCAAAATAGTCGGCCAATTGCTCCAGGGTGAGCGAAATCGGACGGGTCATGGCATAGGAGAAACCGCGCATCCGCATCAGGTTCCAGACCTGACTGGCTAGCGCTTGCTCCTCTTTAGTCCCTCCTAGCTCCAGGCTAGGCATATTTGTTTGCATCATAGAGGCAGCTATCCTCTCGTCTCACTTCTTGTAGGTAAGCAATCGGCTTTGTCGGCCGGTTTGGCCCTGGCGCGAATTGCTGACTGATTTTCACTTTAATATAATTTATTGCAAGCTCCGCCAGTGTCGAATGTTTAGCGGTGGCTGGCATCGTCCTTGAGCAACTCTATGTAACGTCTGGTTAGAGCTTCCAGGGTCTGGGGGCGGCCACTCCGGCGAATAAATTCTACCAGTCTTTCCAGATGCTCCGGTGTTACTTTCAGAGTTGTTTTTTGTGTGGTATCCATTAATTTAGTAACCTCTTGATTTTCACGGCAATTAGCCTGGTAGTCCAGCGCCACCAAAAAGGTATTTTACACTATTTCAGCCTAATTATCAATTTTGGGAAAATCACTTGAATTTATTAGCTCTAATTTAACGAAAATCAGGATTTTAATTGCACCGTGAACTGTTTCCCCCTTTATGTAACTTTACTTACGAGAAGCAGCTAGCCTTCAACTGACGAATAATTGGCAAATTGGATATTAGCTCAACAGAGCCTTTTTATTCTGTCCATTCTGAAAACGCCGCCAGACCAACACTAGCGGAACCGTAGCGGCCAACCCACCGGCAATCAGCCGTATTTTCGACCTGGCTTTAGCGTGCCAGCCACATTCTACCAAAGTGCTTTCGGCTATCGGTGCGAACAGGTTTCCCGGCGTATCGGAGGCCGCTTTATCCTTATAAAGAAACTGGCTATCGGTTATTTTGGCAAACAACCAACCCTGGAAGCTCCGGTAATTACAATTGTTTTATTCTTTAGATTATTTGGTACTTCTTCAAGCTCCTTTAACTACTTGGACTAATCAAAACTATACGGTTTGATATGCAAAATTTATACCCTAAAGAGGTTTAAGTTTTGCAGTTAAGCTAAACCTTTCGTCTAATTTCTAGCTAAAGCTGAAATTAAATAAAAAGTGGCCCGGTTTACGTAAACCGGGCCACTTTTTATTTAATTTGTTTCAATCGTATTTAAGTTTAGACAGGTACTGTTTGCTGAGAAACTGTACCGTTTTCGGTTTCATCCGAGCGGAATTCCTTCTGGAAGGCAAAACCGGCGATAACAATTGTCAGTAGACCGATTAACTGGTCGTTGGAGTTAGGTTTGTCCAGGCTCAGGTAAGAAGCTACTTTGAGCAGGTCGAACAGGTAAGGGACCGCTATCAGGTAAACTCCGGCCATAATTACGGCCACGTTAGCGTACATTCTCAGTTTCGCCATCGCCGGGTTGCTGGCGGTTGCCAGTGCAAAGCCGGTCAGGACGATCAAGATTATTCCGACAATAATGTCACTAACTGTGACTGCGCCCAGGTCTACTGGGACTTGCTTTTTGGTCGTGGCATTCAGGGCTGTGATGTTGTTATAGCCCAGAGCGAAGGGGGCTATCAGTAACCAGATGCCACCAATTATTCCCAGCCCACCGTATACCAGCCGCGAAGTACTAAGACCGGTCGTTTGTGTATTCTCTTTCATTTCAAAACTCCTTTTTATATGGTCTATTTTACCGGGTTTCAGGTCGAGAGTTCCCTGGGGAACTCCCATTTTTTATTGGCTTTAACTTTGTGGAACTTCCTTGGTTGGCCTGTTTTTCCTATTAGCATCGTTTCCGTCGGAATGCTCGAACAGGTAGCCTTTATTCCAGGGAGTGCCAATTGCCGGTAGTACGTAGCGGTCTAGGCCCCACCATCCGGCGTTTTTCCAGGCCAGGATGAGGAAAATTGTCAGAGCGAACATCATCGGGTTGCTGGAACTTGAACCGGCCATCATAAAGCTGAAATTCAGAAATGTGCCGAAGAAGGCGGCGATAGCGGTCAAACATCCGAAGATTAAGCCCAGTCCGACGGCCATTTCGCCAAATACGATCAACCAGGCGAACCAGGT
>JAYSYV010000928.1:0-1284 GCA_043727245.1 Chloroflexota bacterium
AAATCCGCAAGCTTTATGTCCGATTCCGATATTAGGTTGACAATGCCTTAAGACCTGTGTAAAGTTTTACGGAATATACTCGAACATATCCTGCTTGTAATTCAATAACAAAATATCCACCGGAATATGAGGAAACCATACAAATGACCGAACAATTGCCCTTATCTGCACTCTTGTTTGACGGACAACCAAGCTGGGAGATGCCTGAATTGCCCAGCCTGCGCAAATTGCCTGCCCACGCCACTTTCTGGCCTTTTCCCAGCCCGGAAACAGCTCTGGCGCGCCTGCCCGAAAGTTCTCCCCTGGTGCGCTGCTTGAATGGGGACTGGCAATTCCAGCTTTTCGAGCGGCCCGGCGATGTTACCCCGGCCGCTCTCGCCTCTGGCAACTGGCGCACCCTGGCCGTACCCGGCAACTGGACCATGCAATTGAGGAATGAGCCTGCCCCAGGCCGCGCCTTTACCAAACCGCACTATACCAATGTAAAAATGCCCTTTTTTGAGCTATTTCCGCACGTGCCAGAGTATACCGCGACCAGCGTCTACCAGACTACTATCACCATTCCGGCCGAGTGGGCCGGGCAGCGCATCCTGCTCCACTTCGCGGGCTGTGAAAGCGCTCTATATGTCTATCTCGATGGCAAGTTCGTCGGCATGAGCAAAGATAGCCGGACTCCGGCCGAGTACGACCTTACAAATCTGGTCCAGGCCGGACAAGAATATGAATTAATGGGCGTAAACCCTCGCTTCTCGGACGCCAGTTTCCTGGAAGACCAGGACCACTGGTGGCAGGCCGGGATTCACCGTGACGTTTACCTCTATGCCACTCCCCGAACCTTCTTACAGGACATCGGGGTTCAGACCGAGCTACCGGCTGATTTTAGCTCCGCTTCACTTCAAATAAGGGCCGTAGTCCGCAGCATTGACCCTGACCGGCTGACCGCAAAAATTATGGCCCAACTTTTCGACGCGCAAGGCCAGCCGGTTTTTGAAAGTCCGCTCGAAACCAGCCTGGCGGAACAAAACAACGGTCAGCCGGTTAAATATCTCTATAATCCCCCGGCCGAAACAGCCCAACTCCTGCTCAACACCACCGTCCAGAAGCCCCATTTATGGAGTGCCGAACTGCCTTACTTGTATACCCTGGTAGTGACGCTGGATACCGGCCTGGGAATCGAAAGTACGGCGTTGCGGATTGGCTTTCGCAAGGTGGAAGTGCGTAACCGCGAATTACTGGTAAACGGCCAGCCGGTGATGATTCACGGCATGAACCGCCACGACCACA
>JAYSYV010000929.1:0-4242 GCA_043727245.1 Chloroflexota bacterium
CTGGTAGGCTGGGACGAGGTTGTCGGCCCGAAGGATGATGAACCCGAAACAAAGCGCCAACGCCGCAGCCGGGAACGACATCAACGCCGGGGTCTGACCGCCCGCTTTAAGATGGCCTGGCTGCTGGTAATCTCGGTGATAGCGGCCATCATCCTGAATGGGCCGTTGGGCCTGGATAAAGTTTATATCCCGTTTATCCGGGAACCGATTGTATTAGGCTGGTTTTACATTCCGATAGCCACTATCGTTATCGCGGGCTTTTCTAACGCCGTAAACTTCACGGACGGCCTGGATACCCTGGCGGGCCTGACCTGCGCCTTCGCTTTTATTGCTTACGCCATTATCGGGTTCTTGCAGGGCCAGCCGCAGGTAGTTTTAATAGGTTTTGCGGCGGCAGGGGCTTGCCTGGGCTTTTTGTGGTACAACGCTTACCCGGCCCACGTCTTTATGGGCGACACCGGAGCTTTGACCCTGGGAGCCTTGCTGGCGGTGCTGGCTTTCCAGACCAACCAGTGGCTTTTGCTGCCGATAATCGGCGGAGTATTCGTGGCCGAGGCCGCCTCGGTAATTATGCAGGTATCCTATTTCAAGCTTACCAAACGCTTTACCGGGACCGGCCAGCGCCTTTTCAAAATTGCTCCGCTACACCACCACTTTGAAAAAAGCGGCTGGAGCGAAAGCCAGGTGACGATGCGCTTCGCCCTGGTCGGCATGATACTGGCAATGGTCGGGGTCGCTTTGGCCCTACTCTAAAAACTTATTTCTAAAATTATCAAGGATATACAATGCAACCAAGAAGGCACGTCAATAAATATTTGCGAATAGTTTTGATAATAATCATAGCCATATCAGTCGCCTTTTTTCTACTTACTGTGCTTGAGAGCATTTTCCATTTCGGCTTATTACCCGTTAAGTAGCTTTAAGAGAATAAATCCAGAGTTAGTATTTCACGCTAACTCTGGATTTATTTTACCGAGAGCATTACTTTTTCGGGCTAATTTTGGAAATCAAACTGACTGCCTTCCTCATCATTCGGTTGAAACCGACGGGTCAACCTGCTGGTTCATCGGTTGGACCTTGACGAAGTTGAGTTCGGGGTTAGCCCGGAGAGGCTCTAACCGCTCCACTTCCTCCGGCTGGCCGCTATCGGTCAACTCTTTGAAGTAGTAGCCCAGCAACTCGTGAACGTTGGCCTTGTCGAGTTCGCTCAGGCGGCTCATGCCGACTTTAGCTCCCTTTGCTAAACGCCGTTTGAGAGCAGCCAGGTCCAGGCCCATTTCCGGCTGCAACCGCAGGTAGACCACTCCGCCGGTCATGCCGGAGCAAATCCAGGGGCCGGGGTCGCCCAACACCACGGCCCGCCCGTTGGTCATGTACTCGAAGGCAAAACCTTTCAGGTTGGACCGCGCTCCGATATAGCCCAGGTTATCATCCAGTGGCTCGGAGATTTCCCCGCCGATTACGATGTCGGCCCCGGAGAGCCGGATACCAAAGCGGCTGTCGGCGTTGCCCTGGATGATGAACAGGCCGCGCTGCGCTCCATAGCCGAAGCTCTTGCCCACCGAGCCATCCACCCGTTTGTTCCAGCGATTTTTGCCTTTCAGGATGATTATCTGGCCGCCCAATGAACCTTTACCGACACCATCCTGCGCTCCGCCCTCGATTACGATTTTAACCTCGCGGTTGTTGAAAGCGGCCAGGCCGTTGCCGGGAATAGAGCCGCTATTCAGGTGCAAGTTGACGCTTTCTTGACCGCGCACCGGCTCCTCGGTCAGAGCTACCCCATGTAGATTTACCAGACCACGGGCGGCGATATTGTGGGCGAAAGAAGGCCCGGCCCCATACCCGTCCCGCAACAGCGCCCCGGCCAGGTGTGTGCCAACCGCCCGGTCTACCGACCCCAGGTGGTCGCCCATGTAGTGAATATCGTTGCCGTCACCGAAGCCCCCGGCGACCAGGGCCACGTTCGCGCCGACCGCCACCGAGTTACTGATTGCCAGCGCCCGGACCTGCTCGGTAATCCGGCGGCTGGTTTCGCCCACCGATACCGGCACAGGTATTGCCGCGCAGGGGAAGCAGATTTGAGGCTGTCTGGCCCGTTCGGCGGCAATTCCGCGCTGCTGTTCCAGCCATTCCAGCGGGGCCGTCAACATCTCGGTCCAGTCCAGTTGTTCCAGCTTGCGGGCCTGGAATAGCAAATCGGTCCGGCCCACCAGGTCTTGCAGGCGGCGGAAACCCAACCGGGCCACCAGCGTTTTGAGTTGTTCGCCCATTTCGCTGAACAGGTGGACCAGTTGGTGGACCGCCCGGTTGTCCTCCAGGGGGATGAAACGCTTCAAGCCGCGCTCTTTGGCTTCTTCCTCGGTTTCAATCTGGGTCGCGATACCGACGTGGCAGGTGTCTTTCTGGCAGGCCCGGCAAATCGTACAGCCAATCGCCACCATTGCCAGGGTTGCAAACCCGACCCGGTTGGCCCCTAAACAGACCAGTTTCAGCGCGTCCGTAGCCGTTTTGAGGCCGCCGTCAGCCCATATTTCGACCTGCTGGCGCAATCCGCTGCCGACCAAAGCCCGGTGCGCTTCATACACGCCGACCTCGCAGGGCAGCCCTACATACTTGAGAGCATGGGTGCGGGCCGCCCCGGTTCCGCCATCAAAGCCGGAGAGGGTGATAATATCGGCCCCGGCTTTGGCGATACCTATGGCAATCGTGCCGATACCGGACACCACCGGCACTTTTACAGCTACCCTTGCATCCGGGTTGGCTGTTTTGAGTTCGCTGATGAACTGGGCCAGGTCTTCAATCGAATAAATATCGTGGTTATTCGAGGGCGAAATAAGGTCCACGCCCTGGAAAGCGTTCCGAGCCGCCGCGACCTTGTGCGAAACTTTAGAGCCGGGCAAGTGGCCTCCCTCGCCGGGCTTGGCTCCCTGGCCGATTTTAATCTCCAGCAGGTGAGCCGAGTTCAGGAGTTCGATGTTTACCCCGAAGCGGCCACTGGCGATTTGAACCCCTCGCGTGTTGTAATACTTGCCCAGGATAGACTTTATTTCGCCGCCTTCGCCGTTCAGGGCGACCATGTTGAGCAACGCCCCGGCCTCGGCATAGGCTTTGTAAGCCGTTTCACCCTGCGAACCGAACGACATCGAACTAATCGCGAACGGTAAATTGTGGCGTTCGATAGAAATATCCACTTCTTCGGGGCTGATGCCGCTTTCGGCTTCGGGGTATTTCAAATCTAACACGTGGCGCAGGGCTATCGGGTCTTCCGCTTCCAGGCCCAACACCTGCTGCTCGTATTTATCAAAAGGAGCCTGCCCGCTGGCGACCTGCCCGGCTACTTTCCAGATTTTAGGGTAGAGGTGAAAATCGCGAGCCATTTTCGGTTCGGTTTCACCCTGCAAAACTTTGCGGCGGGCCAGGGCATCGGCCTTGAGATTTTCCCAGCCAAAGCCGCCTTTTTCCGAACCGCCGTAATTGCGAGTCTGGAAATAGCGGCTGATTTCCGGGGCCAGCCCGATAGAAGCAAACAAGCGCCCGTAGCCCCGCAACTCGTGGATACCCATAGTGCTGATGACTTTTTCCAGACCCTTTTTAAGCCCTTCCACCAGATTTTCGACTCTTTTTTGAACCAGATGGTCGCGGGCAGCCTGGTCCGAGTTTTCGGTTCGGCCCTTGGCGACGGCTGCTTCAATCATAAGATAAGGGTTGATGGCATCCGCGCCCATGCCAAACGCGATAATCATGTCGTGCAGGTTGCGGATAGAGCCGCTCCGCAAAACCAGGCTGGCTTCCCGGCGCAGGTTGCGATAGCTTTCGCCAGGCCGCCGGACCGGTTCGTACTTACGCAGAGCTTCGTCCAGATGTGCTATCACCAGATGCGGGTCTAGCCATAAATCTTCGCCGCCCAGTACAGTCGTATCGTCCACCAGCACGATTTTTGCGCCTGCTTCGACCGCTTCAATCGCCTCCAGGGCCATCCGGCTGAGAGCTTCGACCGGTTCTTCGAGGGGCTGAAAGCTGCTGCTAATCACGCAGACTGCTTCGGGCCGGAAACCGTTCTGGGTTACAAACTCGATAAGTTCTTCCAATAAATAGGTTTCGGTCCGGCGGGCCGCTTCCCAGTAGCGGTCGGGCGAAAGCAGAGGGGCGTGTCCGGCATGACCGCCCAGCAAAATCGGGCAGCTAAGTTCGACCATACGGCTCGGACGCGGTTTAAATTTAGCCACGATGGGACTGTTA
>JAYSYV010000930.1:0-1282 GCA_043727245.1 Chloroflexota bacterium
CTACCTCCGGGGAAATAGGTTCCTTTAAACCGGGGATAGGCTTGCTGGCGGTCGAAATGGACGTACCAGTAATGCCAATAAGTATCGAAGGGCTGATCACAATTCTACCCAAAGGCCGCCGGTTTCCCCGGCCAGGTCGGGCATTAGTCAGGATTGGCCCCGCTTTGAGCTTCGATCAGGACACGCCTTACCAGGACGCGGCCACTTGCATCGAACAGGCCGTCCGAAGCCTGGTTCAATCCGATAACTAAAGGCGGTATGCTAAGAATGTTCCAGAATCCGTTTATCCATCCTTTTTTTCTGCCGCTGCTGGCCTTATTCGCGGGCCTGCTGACCGTCATTTTGCTTTTAATTCTGGTGACAGTACGGTTCAACTTCGCCCGGTTACAGCAAAGCGACCTGTTTGAACGCTGGAAGATGTGGGCCATAATCGCCTTCGTCTGTACCTTCCCCTTACTGAGCGGCGATGTTACCACGTTATTACTCTTTACCGGCCTGATTTTCCAGGGTTTGCGCGAGTACGCCGCGGTCGTGCGGCTTCCGCCAAGCTATCGCCGGGTGTTGCTGGTAGTCGGTCTGCTGGTTATCCCGGCGGCTTTCTACTCGGTGGAAGTCTTTTTCTTTTTGCCGCCAATCTTGCTCATTGCCGGAACCCTCCAACCGCTGTTTTTCCATGAAGAAGCCAGAGGGGAAGGAGTGCGGCATCTGGCTTTCGGGGCGCTGGGCTGGGGTTATATCGCCTGGCTGCTGGGTTTCCTGGCCCTGATATATAAATATATGGAAGGCGGACTCGGCATCCTGGTGGCGGTAGTTATGGCGGTGGCGTTGAGCGATGTGGGAGCTTTTACGGTCGGAAAACTTTTCGGTCGGCATAAACTGGCCCCAAAAATCAGCCCTAACAAAACTGTGGAAGGTTTAATCGGCAATATCCTGGGGGCTTACCTGGGCTTTAGCCTGATGAACTTTACCCTGCCCGGCGACCTTGCGCTGGTGCTGATGCTCGTATTACCGTTGATTATCGGGCTTGGGGCCGTCTGGGGCGACCTGGTGGAGTCGGCCATCAAGCGCGAGTTTCAGACCAAAGATGCCGGAACATGGCTGCCCGGCTTTGGCGGCTTACTGGACCGGATAGATAGTTTGATACTGGTGGGGCCGCTGGTCTATTATTTTCTGCGTTTCATCCAGTGATTAAAGGCGGTTGGTAAAGCAGTTATGTCAACTTAAGCCCACTAGTGGGTGGCCGGTTCTCCTTCTTTACAGCTAGAGGAATAGCAAGTCTTGC
>JAYSYV010000931.1:0-4240 GCA_043727245.1 Chloroflexota bacterium
GGCGGCTTTGGTTCTAAAATAATGGTTTATCCCGAAGAATTTATCGTAGCGGCGGCAGCGGTAAAATTAGGACGGGCGATTAAATGGCTGGAAGGCCGTTCGGAAAGTCTGGCCGCAACTTATCATGGCCGCTGTCAGATTGATTACGTGCGGCTGGCTGCCACCGAGGAAGGTATTATCCAGGCGCTTGATTTACGCTTGCTTGCCGATATTGGAGCCTATGCCAGCGACGATGGCCTTTTTATTCCAACTTTGACCACGGCCATGACTTCCGGCTGCTACGCTATCCCGGTGATTTCCACCCGGATTGAATACATTTTTACCAATACGACCCCAACCACGGCTTACCGGGGGGCTGGTCGTCCCGAAGCGGCCTACTTTGTAGAACGCATTATTGATGAACTGGCGGCCCACCTGAACCTGGACCCGGTGGAGGTGCGGCGGCGTAATTTTATCAAACCGGAGGATTTCCCCTACAAATCGGCCACTGGCGAAACCTACGATAGCGGCGAGTATGCTAACACGCTCCAGACCGCCCTGGATATGGTGGATTACCCGGCTTTGCGCCAGACTCAGGCCCAGCTACGGGCCAGAGCAGGCAGTAATATCCCGGCCAAACTCATGGGCATTGGTATCGGTTCGTATGTGGAGCGCGGAGCCATGGGTTTTGAAAATGCGGTCGTGCGGATTAACCCGGACGGTAGCGTGTCAGTATTTACCGGCACATCGCCCCACGGCCAGGGCAGCGAAACGACTATGGCTCAAATCGTGGCCGATACTTTCGGTATTCCGATGGACCGGATTGAAGTCAGCCACGGCGATACCAAAGATACGCCCTACGGGCAAGGTACTTACGGCAGCCGGAGTGCGGCGGTCGGCGGCTCGGCTGTGAAAATAACTGCTCTATCGGTCAAAGATAAAATGAAACAACTGGCCGCTCATATGCTGGAAGCCGCCGAGGGCGATATTGAAATGGAGGCCGGTCAGGTCTTTGTAAAGGGCGTACCCAATCGCTCAGTCAGTTTTGAAAAGGTAGTCAGGGCGGCTTATAACCCCGGTAAATTGCCGCCTGGTATGGAAGTTGGCCTGGAGTCATCCCGATTCTTCAATCCGTCAGACGTAGTTTTCCCCTTTGGTTCGCATATCTGCGCCCTTGAGATTGATACTGAAACTTTTGATGTAAAAATCTTGCGGTATATTTCGGTGGACGACTGCGGGACCGTCATCAATCCGATGATTGTGGATGGACAGGTCCACGGCGGGGTAGTCCAGGGTATTTCCCAGGCTCTTTACGAGCATGTAGTCTATGATGCGACCGGCCAGATTTTAAGCGGCAGCCTGATGGATTACAGCTTCCCCAACACCCGATTATTGCCGAATATGGAACTGGGCCGCACTTTCACCCCCAGTCCGCGCAATCCGCTTGGCGCAAAAGGGGTGGGTGAGTCGGGCGCTACCGGAGCGCCTCCGGCAGTGGTCAATGCGGTGCTGGATGCCCTCCGGCCCTACGGTATTACCAACCTGGATATGCCTTTGTGGCCCGATAAGCTCTGGAAGATTTTCAATGACGCTAAAGGCCAGACCGCCTGACCATAAAAACCCCGGCTACTTCACAAGTTTGAAGTAGCCGGGGTTTTTATTACTCAGATGAAATTACTTGATGAGGCGGCGGCGCATCAGGGTCACGGCCAGCAAATAGAAGACAACGGTCAGGCCGATAATCCAGCCCATGTATAGCAGCAACCCGGCATGGATATTCCCTGTGTACAGCGACCGGCCCACTTCTACGGACGGATATAAGGGCGAAAGATAAGCTACCCAACGCACATTTTCGGGGAGTTGCGAAACCGGGAAAAAGATACCGCTAAAAAGCTGCATCGGAATGACCCCCAGGGTGATGTAGTAGTTGAAAGAAGTGAAGCTTGAAACCAGGCTGGTAACAACTACGGCAATACTTGCCAGCAAGAAGCCGGTCAAAAGAGCCAGCGGTGGAATAAGTAAGACCCACCAGGAAGGTATCAATTGCAGGACTGCCATTACCACAATCACACAGGTTCCGTTGAAAGTGGCCCGCACAGAGGCAAAGAAAATTTCCCCGCTGACAACTTCCTCGATGCTTACCGGCGTGGCGATAATCGCGTCAAAGACTTTCTCCTGCTGCATCCGAATAAAAGTGCCGAACATACACTCGAAAGAGGCGGTAAAAAGGACCGAACTGAAGATTAAGCCTGCCGCGATGAACTGGATATAGGATTGGCCGTTTACCTGGTTAATATAGACTCCCAGCCCAAAACCGAAAGCAAACAGCGAAATCAAGGTTTCGACAATGGGCGGCCAGAGTTCGGTTTTCCAGAGTTTGAGGAAAACGTCGCGGTTGCGTTGAAAGACCCGGTAAGTGCCGAGGGTGAACGGGTTTGGCAGCGAAAAGCTCCGTCCAGGCGAAGTAAGGGTTTGTGATGCGGAATAGTTTTTGCTCATGGGTGTCTTTTACTCTACTTTTCTAAATAATCTTGTTCTTATTCGCCTGCTAAACCCCGGCCTGTCAAACGCAAAAAGACATCTTCCAGGCTAGCCTGACGTTGGAGCCGGTAATTGCCCTCGGGTAGGGCCAGATTATGGAAAGCCTGGCTTTGCTGGCCGAACAGGTAAAGCGTATCTCCGGCTTCTTCCATCAAAATGGGCCGGTTGGCAATCAACGGCAGCAACTCCTGGCGTTCAGAGGGGGGCAAGCGCATCTCGATAACTTCGTAACCGACCAAACGCTGCACCAAATCACGGGGGCTACCTTCGGCCATAATAACACCCTCATTGATAATTACCAGACGGTCGCAAAGCTGGGTAGCTTCCTCCATATAGTGGGTGGTCAGCAAAATAGTGACACCTCTATCGCGCAACAGGCGTAACTGCTGCCAGACGACCTGACGGGCTGCCGGGTCCAGGCCGGTTGTCGGTTCGTCCAGGATGATTAACTTTGGCTTGTTGATAAGGGCGCGGGCAATAACAAGTCGCCGCTTCATACCACCCGAAATTTCGTCGGTCTTGTTGTTGCGCTTGTCGTTCAACTGGAATAGTTCCAGCACTTCATCGGCCCGCCTGGTAGCTTCCTTTTTATCAATATTGAAATAACGGGCGTAGACTTGCAGGTTTTGCAGGACGGTCAGGTCGGTATCCAGGTTATCGTCCTGTGGCACTACTCCAATCTGGGCTTTAATGAGTTTGGAATTTTCGGTAACACTATGTCCAAGCACCTCTAAAGTGCCGCCGGAAATCGGCGAAACACAGTTTAGCATCCGAATAGTGGTGCTTTTACCGGCCCCGTTAGGGCCAAGCAGACCAAAACACTCTTGTTGGAAAACCTGGAAGGAAATGCCTTTTACCGCTTCAAAGTCTTTATAATTTTTGCGTAAGTCTCTGGCTTCGACCACGACTGTCTGGTTAGTCGTGACAGTCTCTTTTAATTCAAGACCTGTTTGGAGATTTGAAATAGACATAACATCTTTCTTTATAATGTAATGAGCAGTAATTTTCCGATAATTATGCTTAGATGGTCATACTATAGTAATTTCAGGGTTTTGTCAAGAATCAAACATATAAAAACCCGGCCAGTAAGCCCTATCAGCGAAAATTAAATGATTTGAACAGTTCCGTTATCTCCGGCTTACCGGTACTAAATCCGGGCGCGGCTATTAAAGTGCCTGTTTAACAAATTTAGTTTCTAGTATTAACTTATTCTGGAAAAAGTAAATAAAAAAGGGCAGCCTGAAAATTAGGCTGCGTAAGATAGGTGGTAGCCGCGCCGGAGGTTGCGCTCTATCAGGCGGCGAATTCGGGCCAGGGCGGGCCGGGGATTGTTGAAGTGTTCGGTATAAAACTGCTGCTTATCGGAGCCGATTACACCCCACTGCCGCTGCACAGTGAAATTATCCCACAATGTCGGCTGATAAACTATATAGTAACAGCGTGCTATTTTCTTTTCCGGGCAGCGCTTGGTAAAAAGATAGATCGAATAACCTTCGGTTCTTTCACCTTTAGGCAAGCTATTCTCGTCTTCAAGACTGGAACCGGGTATGGACGGTAATAAATTTACCGCTAAATCATTGTAAGTTGCTTCGTCCCCAGCGAAAAGATCGAAACTACTCTGGAAAATTGGCCCCTGTTGGCTCATTATAGCTCCTAGTGTCATAGAAGTTATGTTCTGAATATTCCTATTATACCATATTCTGTCAAGATATGGTAGTAA
>JAYSYV010000932.1:0-1282 GCA_043727245.1 Chloroflexota bacterium
GCTTCCGGTAAGGCCAGGGCGTAAGGAAAGGTATTAGAAATATAAATCCGAGTGCCGGGTGGCGGGTCAATCCTTACCCCGGCGGACGGGTTAACGGTCGGTTTAACCGCATCGGCTTTAGCAGTAAGGGCCGCTGCGTCTTTAGCACAATCGGCCAGATTCAGGCGGGTGGCGGGAAGTTCGCCGGGTGGTTCTTCGCTGCTGTCCGTACCGCAAGCCGCTAATAAAAGCCCCAGAAGAATAGCCAACACGGCCAATCCAGGCCACTTTTTTCCCGTCATTAGTTCTATCCTTTAAGAGTAGGGTGTAAATAAATGTGTAATTGCCTGTAGATTTTAACACATCGGGGACCGTAGCGGTAAATTTGCGTTTAGCCAGCCATGATGCTAAAGTTAATGTCGTTGAGCTCACAGAAATTTTGCAAAATTATTAAAACAAAAGAATATAGCGAAGTCGCGGAAGCTTAAGGGGGGTGAACAGGGTATGACGGTTGAGAACAGTTCCGGTAAAAAAAGAGCCATTATCAGCGTCTCAGACAAAACCGGCGTGGTAGATTTCGCCAAGGGTCTGGTAAGTCTGGGTTTTGAAATTTTTTCGACCGGCGGGACCAAGCAAGCATTGACCGAGGCTGGAGTACCCGTCCATTCAGTCACGGACCTGACCGGGTTCCCTGAAATCCTGGAAGGCCGGGTCAAAACTCTGCACCCTGCCGTCCACGGCGGCATCCTGGCAAAACGCGATGAAGCCGGACACATGGCCGAACTGGCCGCCCAGCAAATCGGCCTGATAGACCTGGTGGCGGTCAACCTGTACCCTTTTGTGCAAACCGTGAGCCGTCCCGGCGTATCGGTAGATGTAGCCCTGGAGAATATTGATATTGGTGGGCCGACCATGATTCGGGCCTCCGCCAAGAATTATAAACACGTCCTGGTGGTGGTAGACCCCCAGGACTATTCCCAAATTCTCGCCCTGCAAGCCGCCGGACCGGTTTCAGTGGGAAGGCGCCATAAACTGGCCGTCAAAGCTTTCCAGCATACTGCCACCTACGATACGGCCATTGCTCAATACCTGCGCGGTCCCGCCGACCATTTCCCGACTGACCTGACTTTGAATTTGCACAAAATCCAGGACTTGCGTTACGGCGAAAATCCCCACCAACTGGCGGCTTTCTACGAATGGAAAGCCCTGGCAGACCAGAAATTTAGCGGCCTGGCAAGTGTCCGCCAGCTACAGGGTAAAGAACTTTCATATAATAATATCCTGGATGCGGACGCAGCCCTGA
>JAYSYV010000933.1:0-1281 GCA_043727245.1 Chloroflexota bacterium
CTGAGCCGCCGTATGCACCACCAGCTCTATCTCGCCAGCATAATGGCGGAATACTTTGTTTACCTCGTCCCGGTCGCGTATATCAATATTATGATGATGATACTGGCGGCTAAACTGTTCTTGTAAATGCTGGCGGTTCCAGTCGGTAGAAGCTTCCGCGCCAAAAAAGACCTGGCGCATATTGTTATCAATCCCTACTACCTCAAAGCCTAATTCACAAAAAAAGCGAACGGTTTCCGAACCAATTAACCCGGCTGAACCTGTAACAATCGCGACTGGCATTGAATGCTTATGACTCCTTATTCTGGCCTAGATTCGTAATATTTAAGGGGATAGAGTTAGTGGACTTATGCTAGACCAAATTGTAACCACTACTGCTAACTGGCTAAAATACGTCTGACTTGCTGCTCGTTCGCCCTGACCCATTCAAAAATATCGCTCAAGGTCTGTTGAGGTGTCCTTTGCGGCTGCCAACCGGTAGCGGCTGTAACTCGCGAATTATCGGTAATATATAATTTCAGGTCAGCCGGGCGATTATCCACTACCGTACGCACCGGTATAACTTGCCCGGTAATCTGCTGGCAAAGTAGCGTTGTCTCGAGCAGAGAGAGGCTGCAGGGTAGCCCACCTCCAACATTATACACTTGCCCACTCAGTTTATCAAAATTGGTTAATTGACTATCAAGTAGATCAGTTAAATCGTCAATATGCAGTAAATCGCGCACCTGCTTGCCAGTCCCGCCCCAACCGATATAACTGAGTTCACGCTTGAAATAGTGCATTGCCATCCATAAGGCAAAGACTCCCTGGTCTACCTTACCCATCTGCCAGGGGCCGGTTAATACCCCGCAGCGATTGATCAGGTAACGCAAGCCATACATATCCCCATATTCCTGGATAATGAGTTCCGAACAAAGCTTGGTAGTACCATACAGCGAGCGAGCGCCTTCTAACGGAAAATTCTCACTTATACCGCTACCACTGACACCGGCTAGGGTTTGCGCGGGCGAAAGCGCAAAGCGGGTTTCGGTTTCGACTGTCTCTATCCGGTTTAAGCTCTGGACCGGGTAAACCCGGCTGGTCGAAAGAAAGACGAAATCGGCCTGGTTGCGCCGGGCCAGTTCCAGGCAGTTGATCGTACCCACCAGGTTGGTATTCAACAAATAGTGGGGAGCTTCGCCGTACCCGGCTAGTACTGACGGCTCGGCCGAACACTCCAGGATTAAATCAATTTTGCGTCCGGCAAATTGTAAATCTTCTGCGTTGCGAATGTCAGCGTGG
>JAYSYV010000934.1:0-1280 GCA_043727245.1 Chloroflexota bacterium
GGGATAACGGCTATATTTTGATCGAAAACTTAATTTCAAAAGACGAAGCAGCGGCCCTGAGAGCCGAGTGTCATCACCTGGCCGAAGCCCTTACCCTCCAATACGATATTGACGCTACGTGGGAAAGTGCCCGGAACACCGTTACTGGGGCCAAAGCTACTCAAATTCTGCTTTGCCACGACGTTCAATTCCAATCCGGGGCTTTTAGCCGCTTAATCGTTGATGAACGTTTTACCGAGGTGGCTGCCGAATTGATCGACAGCCAGGATGTCCAGCTTCACCACACTAAAATGTTTATCAAGCCGCCTGAAAAAGGTTCGCCGTTTCCGCTGCACCAAGATTACCCGTTCTTTCCACACCAGGGCAATACCATGACGGCGGCGATCTTTCATTTTGACGATGCGCCCGAAGAAAAAGGCTGTTTACGGGTTATTCCTGGCAGTTACAAACAGGGTCCCCTGGCACACGATGCCAACGGTTCGTTTCATCTTAACCCGCGAGAATTTCCACTGGAAGAAGCGGTTGCCTGCCCGGCAAAAGCCGGGGATGTCCTTTTTATCAACTATCTGACCGTCCATGGCTCTGGTCTTAATATCAGCCAGGAAGCCCGCACTACTCTGCTGGTCCAGTTTAGAAGTTCCGGCGATCTACCAACCGAACAAGTCCATCTCTCAGGTGGCCAGGGTATGATGTTGCGTGGTTTTAACGCCGGGAAATTAAAAACAGATAACTGGAACAAATCCGGTTCGTAGTCAAATACCCTGCGCCATTATACGGTCATAACAATTCATTAAAAAGGTACACAAAGGTAGTTGCTGTGTACCTTATTGGCCCCGGAAGAATATAGCTGTAGCCTGAAGCAACCTGGGAATGTAACTATTACACTATCTTCCCACTTTTTCTAAAAATATATAAGCATAGACTTACAAAAACGGAACTTTTTAGAATACCTTTTTTCTAAAAAGTTCCGTTTTGTTTTATAGCAACGGTACTTCCCCTCTTTTTGCCCCTTTTAATAGTATTTCCCATTTAAATTGAACCTACCAATTACCTGGGCTATACTTCTTCTTCGAGAAAAGTTCCTACACTACCAATTGTAGGAACTTCTAGGAGATTATAAGGAACAAAATCTACTCGTAACACATCCAGGTTGCGTTCGGCTACAGCTATATTCTACCAGGGCCAAGTAGTGGAAAAATGGGGGATTAGCCCCGCTAGCTTATACCAGTGGCTCAGCGAATTTATGGTTGAAGGCCTCAAAAGCTTATATTACCAACACG
>JAYSYV010000935.1:0-4235 GCA_043727245.1 Chloroflexota bacterium
CGATAGCGGTCAAACATCCGAAGATTAAGCCCAGTCCGACGGCCATTTCGCCAAATACGATCAACCAGGCGAACCAGGTATGGCTCTGGGTATCAATCAGGCCGTTGAGGAAATCGCGATACCAGGTGTAAGTGATAGCCGGTCTGCCGGTGGCGGGAATGGCTGCCGCCCCTTTCCAGAAGCCCAGCAGGCTCTTGCCACCATCTATCCAGCCTGTGCCGACCATTTTCTCAAAACCGGCGTAGAACCAATCGAGGCCAATCCATATCCGAAGAGCCAACCAGATGGGGGCGGATTTGGTGCTGTTGAAAAGAAACCTGGCGATGGGCGGGTCAGAGACCAACCGGGATTTGTTGCTAGTTGCCAATGTGGCGTTCATAACTTTCTGCCTTTCTTGAAAATCTACACTCTAGTTGGGAACTTTGTTTGTTCCTTTGTTTAGCTTTATGGTTCTATTTTAAAGGAGACCGGTCAACGAAAAGGTATATGTAGGTAAATAAAAGGTAAAGTTATTTAAAAGTAAATAACTCTGTTATTGTGTCGCTGCTAGATGAGGCCGAGTTGTACAGCTAAAAGCTGGCCGAGGCCGGAGTGCCGGTAACAATCTCGCGCTATGATGGCATGATTCACGGTTTTGTGAGAATGACCGCCATTCTTGACCGGAGCCACCAGGAAACTAGTCTAACAAGTTGTTTTTGTAAAATACAAAGTTTACCCATCAGGCCATGAAAATCAGGCGGTCCATGCCCCTGGTCAACCCGGTCAGTTTCATAACTTTTTTAGCGGCCAGGAGTGTCCCGCCGACATAGGGTTCCGCCCCGGCTCCGGCATCGTGCCGGATAGTCAGGCGTTCGTCCGGCAAGCCAAAGATTGTCTCGAAGGCGATGGTGTAGCTGGGCAACCGTAAAGAATGGACCTGGCTCCCGCCTATGGTTGCGCCCCGTGCCTGTTTGTAGCCGTGGGTTTGCTCGATAGGTAGAGCCAGTTTAGCCTGGGCTATCTGGCCTAATTCCTCGGCTAATTCGAGCGTAGTACCGCTGGGCGCATCTTTCTTACCGGCGCTGGCATAATCAATAATTTCCCAGGAAGTTAAATATTTAGCGGCCAGCAGTGCAAAATGTTTAGCCAGGGCTGCCGTTATTGAAAAGTTTCCGGCTGCGATAACCCCTAACTGTTTCTCCTGCGCTTTAAGTTCAATCTCGTCAAAATCAACTACCGTTAAGCCTGATGTACCGATTACTACTCTGACTCCAGCTTCCAGGGCGGCCAGAGTGCGGTATTTAATCGAGTCAGGGCTGGTATAATCAATCAATACCTGGGGTGAAGCCGCCAGCGCTTCCTCAAAAGAACCTACAATTTTTATTCCGGCGGCCTGCTGGCCTATCGCTTCGCCAATATCCACTCCGGCTTTATGGCGGGCGATGGCCCCGACCAGTTCAAAATCAGGCGACTCCAAAATTCTTTGGACTATCGCGCTACCGGTCCAACCAGTCGCCCCGGCCACACAAATTCTAATTGCCATCTTTATTTTCAGGCTTTCTTTATATTTCTATAAGTGTTGGTTATTGAGCAGTTTGATATTCTGGCAAAAGGTCCGCCAGGTGATGTTTAAGATGGCCCAGGTAATCCGCTACCAGGTCTTGCAGTGTCATCGGGGCATTCTGGCCGATATAGCAAAGGGTTTCCAACTTATCCTGGGGTATCTGTTCGATCAGATGCAACAGGTGTAATTGATAATTTTCCCACAAAACGACCAATCTTTCCCACGCCTCACTATCGTAATTCTGGACCATAACCCATTTTTCTTGCTCGTAGCTGGGCAAGTGGACTTCGCCGGTAACGATAGCGTTTACAAAACGCAGATGATTATTTGAGGCCGAGTCGATTAAATGGCCCAGAATCTCCCGACCCGACCATTCGCCCGGTTTGAGAAGGGCTTTCGGCTCTAATTTTTTGATTCTTAGTTGCGCCGGTACTTTTTCGGTAATCTCCTTGAGTTCCTCAAAAGAAGCTTGTAAAGGTTGCAAATTCAGACCCTCGTTTATGCTGAAGAAGGTTTTAACTATAATCGGATTGTAGGATTAAACAGCCAGGTTATGTAGGCATTCGATGGCTCAGTTTATCAAACCTGCCCTTAAAGTCAAATATTCTAAAAGTAGCCAGTATTGTGAAGAATGCATTAGAAAACGGCTGATTGATAGCTTTTCAGAATATGTAGTTTTTAGTTAAACTGTTTGCAGAGGGATTTTCGAGGCAGAAAGTTTTCGGTTGGCGGGGCAATTAGAGCAGCGGGCTTTTTTACGGTATTTTTCGCAGCAGTGTTGTTTCAAAAAGATTAACTGGCCCTGGTTAAAACTGAACCCTTTTTGAACCCTGGAAGGGTTCAGGGCTAAACTATCTCTGGAAGTTGTCGGTCCATTCAGTTTAGGGACGGCCAGTTCTTCGATAAATAAGTTTTCCCGCCCCTCCACCGGCCTTTTAAAGGTCTGTAAAACTTCAAGCAGCATCTCGATGGCGATGTCCCATAGCACTTCTTCCCGAACACCAAAGCGGTCCAGTTCTGCTACCAGCGGCCTCAAACCATAAGTTAACAAAGCCCTGGCGTAAACTTCATATAAACTGAAACTCGGCCTGTCTGGACCAGAACCAGGGCAGACCGAACTTCCCGGAGAGATAAGAAGAGGCAGGGTATAATCCTTGAAAACGGTGGCACGCGGGAAAAAGCCGAGCGCAACCGGAACACCTTTTGTCACCTGCAACATCAGACCTAATTCCGACCAATTGAAGGCTACACCCTGTTTATAGAGCAGGGTTAAACTGGGCTGGATAAGCAGCTTTACATATTGCCGGAAAAACTCGCCCCCGATACACCGCAGAGTAGACGGCTTTGAGAAATCCAGTCTTTCATAGACTGATGCAGTTCGTAGAGCGGTTGAAAGAGTTATCGAGAAACCCATCGCTTCATCTACCAGCAAAAGCTGATTGGTTGGACTGCTCTTCAGGCCAAACCTGGTCAACCGTTTACCGGCTTGTAACGCTCTCGCGGAATTATCCGGCTTAGATTCTAGTTCCGAGGTGGTTGTGCCTAAATCATAATAAACCGAAGCATTCCCACCTCCCAGGCTATTGCCTTTACTCTCTTTGCCGCGTGACATAAATGCCGGTCGGTTAAAAGGTATATTCGAATTAGTTTCTAACTGCGTAGTCATTCATCCTCGGTAACTCAATTTAGATTGCCTGTAAACTTACATCAGGCAGTTCTTGCTCCTGGAGAACTATCTGCTCTTTGTTCAAGAACTTCTCCAGTTCCTCTACGTCTTCTTGTTCGGCGTAAGCCTGTTTTTCCAGGAGGAAGCGTAAAGGTACGTCGTTATCAGCCTCGGCTAACGGAATAGCCGCTATATAGGCATCTCGCAACTTGCGCTCTACAGCTAAATCCTGCTCAAGCATCTGAAGCAGGTCGGTTGACTGCTCAATCGGGCCAGCCTCAATCACGGGTAAACCGCCATAGCTAACTACCTTTGCGCCGATCAGCAAGGCGTGTTTATAGCTGCTTTCGGCCTGTTCCTCGAAAAAGGGCTTAAAATCATAGCGTTCTAGTCCCTGTACCAATAAGCTATGCTGGGTGTATTGGTGAAAAGCGGCGTACTCGAAAGATAAAATCTCGTTCAAAGCTTGAACTTTAGCTGCTGCTCCAGAACCATTTGCCGTATTTCTACCGCTATTAAGATCTGTCATAATACTCTCCTTGATAATTAGTCTAGAATCAATTTGCTCTAGCGAGACCTAAAGGGTAAAATTTTGGCGATTGAACTGTCCGTGTCTTCTAAATGGCTTTGAGTTGCTGATCTCTTAGATTTCCCGACCGGAAATTGAATTAAACGATTTCCAGCTTGGGCTGGGGCCGAATTTGGCGGTGGGGCTACATTAGCCGGATGTGATTGGCTGCGTATCATTTTTTGATTGACGGCAGTCCGCTCGATTTCCTTCTTAAGATAGCAAGCCTGTTCTAAGGTTAGATACAAAGATTTCTGATTAAACCAACCAATACCAGTCGCCCATTTTTGAAAACAAATTTTAACTTTTGGTGATTCGCCAACAGGAAGATTATAATCTGAATCAAGCTCTACAATCAAACGTTCCTGGCCTTCGGAAGCAATCTCTTTGCTGTCGGGAAACACATTTGGAATGTTGGTTAGCATAAGCGCCGCTTTTAACCCTCTCTGGTATTGGTC
>JAYSYV010000936.1:0-1279 GCA_043727245.1 Chloroflexota bacterium
CGGCTGGCAGCACTGACTTTCGGAAGACAACACTTTGCCCGCCCACCCATAACTCGCCGGTATTGTCATACTCCACCGCGTAGAAAGGCCCGGTATAGGCCGAAAACGGTTGCGCCCATACCCCGTTTTTCCTGACCTGAATCGTACTGACAGAGGAACCAAAACCGGCTATGACAGCGCCAAACGGGAAGTTTCCGGTGTTGACGGTGGACTCTATAATCTGGCTGGGCGCGTGTTCGATAAAGGTAAGGGCTATAGATTCGTCCCAGATATTGTCAATATTGCCCTCTAGCCCCCCGGCATAATGGACCGGCACTTGAAGCTTCTTGCCGATTGCCGTGCCGTAGGGGTCAATCAACTGGAAGGTAAGGTTGACCGAAGGGGCTATGCCGGAAATAGGAGCCAAAAGAGTGATTAGCACCTGGCGCTTTTGCATTACTTCTTTAAGTGTATCGCCTTCGATAACGCCTACCAGGATGTAAGGCCGGGGGCTAACGTTTGTCCCCTGGTAAGATTCCCAGCCGCGTGTGCCGTAAGCCAGGGTATTGTTATTTAGCGTAGGAAGCCCCGCGCCGGAGTAGGACTTTATTAAAAAGCCTAAGTCATCGAAGTTATAGCCAATACCATTTATGAGTAGACCCCAGTAACTACGCGGGGAAGATGATAACTTTAGACCGGTAACAGTTCCCATTACGCTTGTCGCTCCTCAGAGATAGAGATAGAGATAGAAGTAGAGATATAAAACAAAAAATGCGCGTCCTGTAAACCACTCGAAGTGGAATTTGGGACGCGCAAGGGGCGTGCTAGTTTATTTAGTATTTACTTATGCTTACACTCTCATTATACCGCAACTTGCAAAATGTTAGTAGTGCCTCTTGACTATTTTGGTTTTTAACGTTAAATATAATTATATATTATTTAACCATGTGCAGGAGCCTATTTTGAATATCAATGACACCCACCTTTACGAGCAAGCTTCAAACCTGGCTTTAACCGGGCATAAAGAGCAAGCTTACGATTTATTCAAGCACGTCAGTATCAGAAACTCCAATGATACAAACCTGACCTTCTGGCGCATGTACACTGCTCCTGACCTGAAAAAAGCGGAAGGTCTTTACAACATGGCTAAACTGAATGACCCGGATAATATTATCTTGCCGGAAGCCGCCCACTGGCTTAATACCCGCAAGGCTGGCCGGGAGATACCTTCCGGCGGGTACAGCCGGTTCCCACCCCGCCCGGTTGGAAGCCTGGCTAATCCAATTGCGAACAACGTTAA
>JAYSYV010000937.1:0-4227 GCA_043727245.1 Chloroflexota bacterium
CATGATCAACTGCTACTCCAAATTCGAGGAGCCGTGGCTGAATATGAGCGGACGCTGATTACCGAGCGGATGCGCCGTGGCCGCCAACAAAAATATCGAGCAGGTAGCCTGCTACCCTGGAGCCGCATACCTTATGGATACAGTAGCAATCCTGACCGGCCTCGCGACCCACAGGGAATTCGTTTTAATGAAGCAGAAGCGGCCACGATAGTCGAAATCTTCAATTACTATTTGGGAGAGGGCCATAATCTAACCAATTTAGCCAAACATCTGATGAAACTAGAGGTACCGACTCCGAATGGACGAAGCCGCTGGAGCATAATGAGTTTACGGGGGATGTTAACTAACCCAGTATATACGGGAATGGTGTATGCCGGGCGTGAACGTACTGTGCCGACCCGCCAACGCAATTCACCTCTTAAACCAATAGGCCGCAAGAACAGCAGTCAGCCAACCAATCCTGATGATTGGATTTTAGTAGGGCAGATACCAGCATTGATAAGCAAGGAACAGTTTGAATTGGTGGCAGCTAAATTGGGTCGCAATCAACAATTTGCTCGACGTAACAACAAGACCCACGAGTATTTACTGCGCGCCCTGGTCAGTTGTGGAAAGTGCCAAGCCTCTTGTATTGGGCGTAGCAGTGGGAAAAACACTTATTATTTTTGCCGGACTAAACTAGGGGCAGTATATTCAGCTCGGGATGAGAAATGCATAAGTCGGCTGATTCCAGCAGACCAATTGGATGAAGTGGTCTGGCAAGACCTATGTGAAGTAGTCCAACATCCGATCCAGATTTCGCAAGCTTTGCAGCGAGCTCAGAATGGTGAGTGGTTGCCCCAGGAGTTGCAAGCCCGGCGTGAAAATTTACGTAAGAGTATGGCAAGTATGAAAGGCCAGCTTGAACGATTGACGGAAGCGTATTTAGCGCAGGTACTTACATTAGAGGAATACAAAAGGCGGCGGCAAGATCTAGAGCAACGCATAAATGGTTTAGAGAACCAGGTTCGGCAACTCGAAATCAGTGCTAAAGAACACATTGAATTGAGCGGTTTGGTTACGTCAATTGAAGATTTTTGTAAACGGGTAGCAAGTGGGCTTAACGAGGCCACATTTGAACAGAAGCGACAACTGGTAGAACTGTTAATAGATCGAGTAGTGGTAAACAATGAAGAAGTAGAGATCCGTTATGTGATCCCTACTTCTCCCAAGGGAGAAACCACAAAGTTTTGTCATTTGCTTACGGACTATTTCCTTTCAGCAACGTTGACTTTGGGCCAAATTCGACAATTTTCTGTCTTGACTTTAGGGGATGTTATAGAGTTCAAGGGGGAAATCTCGGCTTTTTGTTTTAAATTACCAAAAATTGGCTAATTATCACTAAGTAATGCTGCTTTTTTTGTGCAATTTGCGTATAGACAAGCTTTTCAATCTCTAGTAAAATTCAAATATATTTGATGCTACCTGAAGTAGCAACAAATTGATATACTGCTTAGACAAATTACTAAACGATGATTTGTAAATAACAAAGGTTTCACCGGTTGCAGCTTGAACCGGGTGCGGTTTTAGTTTGTCATTTTCCAGTTAGCTTTAAGGTTGTAGAAAAGTTCTGAAAAAGGCTCACAGTTTGGTAAAAATTAATGTTGAAGACGAAGATACAGATTTTGAACTGACTGAAACTAAAGTTAGCCAACCGGAAGGAATCGATCCGACTTTATGGCAAAACTTACTTGACCTTGGCCTGACGCCCAGTGAAGCTAAGGTCTATCTTGCGCTGATAAGCCACGGCAGTTTGACAGCAGTCGATGCTTGCAAGCTGAGCGGAGTACCACGGGCTAAAATTTACGAGATATTTAATAACCTTAGCACCCACGGCTTATGTTATGAAATTTCGGGTAAGAAAAAGAAATACTCGGCGGTAAATCCAACCGAAGGCTTGCAGCGCAAGATAGAAACAGGCCGGCGCGACCTGGAATTGAAGGAGAAATTGGCAATCGCCACCGGTGAAAAGCTAATGCCTTTTTTCAAGAGCCTGGAAAGCGTCGCCAGCCTGGTTTCAAGCACCATTCATTATCTGAGTAACGCCGATTTGACTACCAAAGTCTACCTCAGAATATTGCACGAAGCTCAGGAAGAAATTTTATTCCTGAGTAAAGCTCCCTACAATGTTTCAGTTAAAGGCAGTCAAAGTCATGTCCAGACTGCTTTAGCCAGGGGCGTTAGAATTAAATCGGTTGGGGAAACGTCAGATTGTCACAATAAAGACACCCTGACGCCTCTACTGGAAAACTTAGCCAAGGGGGCCGAGCTAAGGGTACTGCCTAATCTGCCTTGCAAGCTGATTATGGTGGACCAAAAACAGGCTTTGCTAATCCTGTATGAATCTGACAAAGAAGAAATGGACTCCTCAAAAGGGGGGACGCCATCTTTATTTAGTGGGATATTGGTGGAACATATTGCAATCGTCAATCTTTTGAAGGTCGCCTTTGATAGCCTCTGGCAACAGGCGATCCCACTGGAAATATATATAGAACAAGATTTAATTTTAACAGTACGCTGATTAGTTTTCTGCTTACATTGCTTACATTTTTAGTTTGAAATTTATACTGCTCTGCTTTTGGGATGGTTGGTTGGTTGAGATAGATAGAGAGGTTATCTGGAAAAGACAAAAATAGGGATGCAATACCAGTTTGCCGCTGCTCACAATATTAATATTCTTTCCCCTCACTCGTCTTACTCTTGCAAAGAAGCCCTTAAAAAAGGTTATTTTGCGATGGTAAAAAATAACACAGGTTCTTTTTATCCCCTGAGAAGCCTGTGTCCTGCTCAAATCCTGCGCAAACAAACAAAGCTACAATAAGAATTAGACTGGGAAACCGGGCTAACTTACAACAACTGCTTACAAGTGCTTTCGCTTTATTAAGAGAACGAGATATGATTGAGTTAATTCAGGAGGAATTAAACAATGGTAGATAAACGTATTTCCGGGGTTGCTCCCGCTCGGAAAGAACATCTGGCCCGGCTACTAAGCGCACCGCGCCAGATGTCTCTTATGTTATGCCTGGTTATTCTAACCGGGTTGGTGCTTACCGCTTGCGGTGATAACACTCCCACGACTTCTGCGCCGGGCACTACCCAGGTTGTCAGCACACCGGTCCAGATTGGCAATGGTTCTGCTTTCTCAAGCCCTGGCGCTACGACTGCCAGTGCCACCACCGCCGCTTCTGCAACAACCGCTGCCGCAAGTACAACTGCTGCCTCCGGTACTGCAACTACGGCCACAAGCGCCACTACTGCTGCCGCTGCCACCTCTGGGACGGCTGCTTCCGGCGCAACTCCTAAAACTGGCGGCATCTTGCACCTGGTAGAAGGCGGCGAACCGGACCTGTTAGACCCGGCCAAGACTAACCTGCTGATTTCGGCTGAAATCAACGATTTAATCTTTGACCGGTTGGTCTACATTGGGGCGGATGGCTTACCGCATCCCTGGGTGGCAGAGTCCTGGCAAATCGCTGATGGGGGTAAAACCTTAACCTTCAAGATTCGCCCCAATCAGAAGTTTACTGATGGCACCACCCTGGACGCGGCTGCCGTCAAATTTTCCTTTGACCGCATCCTGGACCCTAAGACTGCTTCGCCGGTCTTATCGCAGATGGGTACTTTGACTTCGGTTGAGGCTCCTGATGCTTCTACAGCTGTTTTCAAGTTCAAAGAACCCTATGCCCCTTTCTTTACCAATATCAGCCTGTCCGGGGCCGGGATTGTCTCACCCGCTGCGGTAGCGAAATTTGCCGACCAGTATTCCCGCAACCCGGTTGGCTCCGGTCCTTTCGTCTTTAAAAGTTGGACGACCGGTTCTTCGGTTATCCTGGTCAAAAACCCTAACTACAAGAACGTCCGGGAAGATGACACCAATAAAGGCGGACCGGCTTACCTGGACGAAATTGATTTTGCTATTATTACAGAGCCGGGTACTCGTCTGGCGGCCTTCCAGCAGGGTTCTCTGGATGTCTATGGTCTTGACCCGGAAAGCGCTGACCTGGTTATCAAGGACACCAGCTTCAATGTTTTCAAGTGGAAAACTGCTACTAACTTCAACTATCTGGAATTCCCTAACAAGGCACCCTGGACCGATGTCAAAATGCGCCAGGTAATTGCCTATGGGGTGGATAAACAAGCCCTGGTAGATAGCGCCTGGAGCGGTTACGCTACTGTCAATCAGAATCC
>JAYSYV010000938.1:0-4221 GCA_043727245.1 Chloroflexota bacterium
TGAAACAAAAAGTCCTGCCAAACTTCGCATAAAGGCTTTTGTGGATGGTGACAAATTCATGCTTGTATAGCTTGCCACCGGGCCAATAGTCAGGCTACCTGGAAAATATTAACTGATGGCACAATCAAATACCTTCCTGGAAGGCGTGATGGAGGAAAACCTGGGAGAGAAGCACTTTACCGGCCCTAAAAGCTAAAGTTCGGGGTTTAAAATATCGCTGGTCCGGTCAATAGCGCGTTCGAGCAGGCCGCGTTTTTGCCAGCTATCAAGCTTGATTTCTGTAGAGCGAGCTATATCTTCCAGGAAATGTCCTTCCAGAATCTTGACCAGGCTTTTATCCTGGAAAGAAACATTGAGTTCATCGTTGAGCGCGAACGAGCGGTTATCAAAATTGGTCGAGCCGACTGTAGCCCAGACTCCATCCACCACTACTGTTTTAGCATGCAACATGGTTGGCTCAAATTCAAAAATACGCACCCCGGCTTTAAGTAACTCCTCGTAACTGACCCGGCCCGCCCTTAAAACTATCTGCTTGTTGGTCCGGTGTCCAGCCACCAGAATCCGAATATCCACTCCTTTTTCGGCCAGGTTCTTCAAGTTATGTTTGAAAGCTTTGGTCGGCACGAAATAGGCCATCGTAATCCAGATAGTTCTGGTAGCGGCCCCGATTGCAAGTTGGAATAGCGCCTCAACATTGGTATCGAACTTGCTGGCGCTACTGCGTGTCACCTGAGTGTAAATCCCGTCATTAATAGCGGTCAGCGCGGGTAAATATTCATCACCGGCCAGGACTTCCCCGGTAGTTTCAAACCAGTTATCCCCGAAAGCTCCCTGTAAAGCCAGCACCGCCGGGCCTTCTACTCGGATATGGGTATCCCGCCAGTGGTAGCGGTCCTGGGCATCGCCCATCCATTCGCTGGCAATCCCCACTCCGCCTGTAAAACCGACCCGGCCATCCACCACCAGCACTTTGCGGTGGGTCCGGTTATCCAGCCGGTTTACATTAAACCAGGCCAGTGGCCTGAACCATTCCACCCGGACTCCAGCCTGTTGCATTTCCCGGATTAGTTTTTTATCAATCTTGGAACTGCCGAAAGCGTCCAGCAGCACGTTGCACTTGACCCCGGCCCTCGTCCGCTCATTTAAAGCGTGGGCCATTTCAACGGCGATAGACCCGGTCCAGTAGACATAGGTTAGAAGATTGATAGTTAATTTAGCTTCTTTTATAGCCTCAAGCATTACAGGAAAAATTTCATCGCCGTTTTTCAGGATTTGAAGCTGGTTGCCCCCGGTTGTATTTGCAGCGGCGATGGCATCAATCGCCCGTAGGAAATCGTCGGTTCCCGGCACTGGTGCGCCGATAAGTTTGTAGTTAGCGCGAGTTGCGGCACTTTGGTTGCGGTTAATCAGCCGGATACCCAGCCAGAGCAAACCACCGACCAGGGCCGGAAGCGCCGGAATGGATACTCCAACCAGCCGGAAACGCTTATCCTTTAGCTTAGTTTGCCAGTCCACGTTAAAATCTCTCCTTATTTTTGGTATCGTGCAGCTTCGCAAGCGTCTAACCAGTTTCCCGGCAACACTCGAATTAATCGAGATTAATATAATGAAGCTCTGTATTGTTTGGGGGTAACTTCACAGATATTCTCGAAGGCCGTGTAAAACCCGCTTAACGACTCAAAGCCCGCTTCCAGGGCAATATCCAGTATCTTGCGGTCGGTGGTTGCCAGGAGCCGCTGGGCGTGCAAGACCCGGTAGCGAATGAGATACTGGTTCATGGTCATGCCGTATGCCTGGCGAAAGATGGTCATGGCATAATTGGTATGCAGCCCGGCATCATGGGCTATCTGCTCGATTTTCAACGGCTCGGTGTAATGCTCGACCACGAACAAAGCCATTTGTTGTACTTTAGTGGGCGTGGTTCCGCTCTTTCGCAAACTTAAATCAGGTGATTGCCCTACCGCCCATTTAAGGGCTAAACGGCGCAAGCGAGCTTCGATTTCCAGTAAGACAATACCGGTCTGGACCACCGAGTCAGCTTTCAGGTCGTTATACCACTGCTTGAATAAAATCTGGTCGTGCTGGATATAGTCATTTTCGCGGTCAACCACTAA
Source organism: Chloroflexota bacterium (assembly GCA_043727245.1). Taxonomy (GTDB): domain Bacteria; phylum Chloroflexota; class Chloroflexia; order Chloroheliales; family Chloroheliaceae; genus 54-19. The sequence goes on from JAYSYV010000938.1 coordinate 2,115, forward strand.
TTTGCCGTTCAAAATTAACTCGTTGAGTGGATTGGGCAATTGCCACTGTAAAAACGAGGCTAACGGCAGGTGCAGCCAGTACATCTTAGTCGTTTCGGGTGAGGCTATCACCTGATGGGGCATGGTCGCCCAGAATAGCCCCAGTTGCCCGGCCTCTATTTTGACCTGCCTTTCGCCAAAAAGATAGGTAATCGAACCTTCTTCCAGGAAATTTAGCTCAACATCGTCGTGGTAGTGTGGGCGGTCCATCAGGCCGGGCGGGCCAAACCGGCTGGCAAGGCCCGTATTAATTATAACAGGTTTCGGGTGGGTCAAGTTTGTTTTCATCTTAGGATACAGGAATTATTATGGTGAAACCAAGAAGAAATTTTCAATTGCTTATTATACACTTCCTTATCAGGTAAAACATGATCCAAAACTAACCCGGTTTAATTTACAATACCTTAAAGGAGCAAATAATGCCAAAAATTACCTTTATCGGGGCTGGCAGTACGGTCTTTGCCAAGAATTTAATGGGCGACATCCTGGGGTTTCCCGAACTGGCCGGTTCTACGATTAGCCTGTTCGATATTGACCCCGAACGGCTGCGGATTTCCGAGATTGTAGCTCATAAAGTGTCCCAGGCGCTGGGGGTTGACCCGATTATCGAGGCTACCACCGACCGCAAGAAAGCCCTGGAGGGGGCCGATTACGCCATTTCGATGATCCAGGTGGGAGGCTACAAACCGTCTACGGTGGTTGATTTCGAGGTTCCGAAGAAGTACGGTTTACGGCAAACTATTGCCGATACCCTGGGAATAGGCGGAATTATGCGCGGTCTGCGGACTATCCCGGTGCTTCTGGACATTACCAGGGATATGGAAGAATTATGCCCGGATATAACTTTCCTCCAATACGCTAACCCGATGGCGATGAATTGCTGGGCCATCAACCGGACCAGCAAAATCAAGACGGTCGGATTGTGCCATAGCGTGCAGGGTACAGCCGAGCAAATTGCCCACGACATAAATGTACCCATCGAAGAAATCAATTATATCAGCGCCGGAATTAACCATATGTCATTCTACCTGAAATTCGAGCGCAACGGGGAGAGCCTCTATCCCAAGATTCGCCAGGTCATTGAGGAAGGGCGCGTGCCGGATTGGAACCGGGTCCGTTACGAGATATTCAACCGCCTGGGCTATTTCGTGACCGAATCGAGCGAGCATTTTAGCGAATATGTACCCTGGTTTATTAAAAGGGACCGGCCTGACCTGATTGAGCAGTTCAACATTCCGCTGGACGAATATATTCGCCGTTGTGACAAACAGATTGCCGGTTGGGAAGCTCTGCGCTCGGAATATGAAAGCAGCGATAAACCCATCGAGATTGGGCGAAGCCAGGAGTACGGCTCGTTAATCATCCACAGCCTAGAAACCGGCACGCCCAGGGTGGTCTACGGAAATGTCGCCAATAACCACCTGATTGATAATCTACCGGAAGGCTGCACCGTCGAAGTACCCTGCCTGGTTGACAAAAGCGGCCTTCAGCCAACCCGAATTGGCAAAATCCCGCCTCAATTGGCGGCCCTGATGCAGACCAACATCAATGTCCAATCGCTCACAGTAGAAGCAGCCCTGACCGGCAAACGCGAACACATTTATCACGCCGCTATGCTGGACCCGCATACCGCCGCCGAATTGGACCTATCCCAAATCTGCAACCTGGTGGACGATTTATTGGAGGCTCACGGGGACTTTATACCATTAAAGTAAAAGGTAGAGAGTGGCGCTCCTGGGAATTGGTCCGGGTACAAGTTCGGTCAAGGTATTGGCGCTGAACCACCAGGACCAAACGCTGTGTGTGAGTAAGGCCGATTACCCGGTAATGTCGCCCCGGTCAGGTTGAGCCGAAAGCGAGCAGGAACGGTTACCGTCGGCGGGTCCGGGCAACCTTGGCCCAACTTCCCCAGGCTGAGAAGATTGAAGCCATTGGTCTGAATGGGCAGATGCATGGGGTTGTGCTGGCGGATAGCCAGGGGCAACCCCATGCATCTGGGCTGATACACAGGCCGGGACGGAGCTTGAGGCTTACCGGTCCCCACCGCTACCGGTCCGGCAAAGCCTGG
>JAYSYV010000939.1:0-4220 GCA_043727245.1 Chloroflexota bacterium
GCAAGCCCCGGCTACGCCAGGGGAGCCAGCCAGTCCAAAAGAAAAGATGGCCTACAAGCTGCAAACGGCAGTTGGGCGAGCGATATACAAGTTACGCAAGAGTACGGTTGAGCCGGTAATTGGCATCATAAAAGAAGTGTTAGGCTTCCGCCAATTTTCATTACGGGGATTAGATTTAGTATTAGGCGAATGGAGTTTGGTGTGTGGGGCCTTCAATATTAAAAGGCTGCATAAGCTGGGGTTGGGCTAGTTTTGCTTCCAGGCCGGGAAGTGGGGCTAAATAGCCCTGGCAGCAGGGTTTTAACTGCCTAAAAGGGCTATTTGGCGTCTGTTTTACTCCCCTGGCGGGCTTCCTCCGACAGGCTGCTAGATGTTTTGATAACTCGTGATAAAAGTTAGAAGGATTTTACCTCAAGTGACAATATCGCTCAACCTCATTGTTATATACAAAGCTATTTGGAATTATGCTTTCTTTGAAGCTCCTTTTACATTATTTAAGTGCGTTGTCTAAAATGTGCCGCAGCCGAGCAACTCGCTACGAGCCAGAACGAGATTCTGGCTCGTACCCAGATGTGCCAGTAAATTTATTTCCAACTTTAGAGGAATTAGGCAGAATTTTTTAGGTCGGGTAATCCTGGACCATTCCTGAACGCCGACAAGTGGCTCACTTTTGGGGGTCTTCCGCACTTTGCGTGAAGCTAAGGATAGAATCCTTCCATACTTTGGTCAAATCTGTTTTAACAAGGCCGATAAAAGCACTTTATAGTACACACACTTTGAAGAAGCAGAGCTTTTATTATTTAGCTTCGCACAAAGTACGGAAGACCCCTTTTTCACTTGTAAAAAACAAAAAACCAGGGAAAAGCCAATTCAGGCCGAATTATTACACTTTACAGCCTTTAGACTCTTCATCTAAAACTTCATCCAACTGATATTAAATTATGTGAATAATTCTCATTAGTAAACCTGTACACAGATAGGACTATGGACCTATTTATTTGTTGCAAGATTAAGACCGGGCCTAACATTATAGTAATTAAGTATTTTGGGTATAACTTTTGCATTAGACATTTTGCGTACTTAATAAGGGTTTTAACCTGTCTTAGGTTTACCTTTCTAAAACAGGCCGTTGTGTTTAGTGATAGTTTATATCAAAGCTAATCATATTTGCCCAATTCTAACATTCATTGTGGTAACATGCTTTGTTCAATATGTAGAGTATTTCGCTTCAATTAAAGGCCGCATGTATTATCCTGCAAAGTCAATCTTTCTACTGTGTAATTGCTATTTGTTATTTTTCTTACTTTTATCTTTATTTTAAGGTTGCTTTGATGTCTGTAACCGAAATTTTCACAAAGAAAAGAGCTAAAAATGATACAAGCCTACTATCAAGCCACCGCTAATTCTAAATTGTTAATTTTAACCGACCTGGAAGAAATTGAAGACGCCTTTCAGAGGGCAGCCGGCCAAACTGACCCTCATTGCAAAGTGTGGATTACCCTGGAAGCCGCCCGTGAAGAAGAGCTGAAATGGCTGGAACAAACTCTAAAATTACACCCCCTGGTAATCGAGGACATAAGCCACCGCAACCAGCGTTCTAAAATTGATGAATATGATAATTATTTGTTCCTGGTGCTGCACCGGCCGGTAGAAACAGCCAGTAAAGAGATTGAATGGGAAGAATTACATCTGACCATTGGTAAGCACTGGCTGGTAACTTCTATTGATCAAGATTCTGTAAACTTAACAGCCTCAATCCAGTCTCTGACGAAGGATAGTAATTTATTTTCAAAGGAATTCGGGCCACTGGTTTACCGGCTATGCGATAGTGTAGTATCGGCTTTTTTCCCCATCATTGACGACTATGATGAACAAGTGGACCGTCTGGAAGACCAGGTAGTTGAAAACCCAGAGAAGTCCGTCCTCGACCAGTTATTCAGGGTCAAAAGTAACCTGGTTGAAATGCGCCGTTACCTGGCACCCCAGCGGGATGTGTTTCGGACCTTGCTTGATCACAGTGACGCCTATTTTGATGAAAATGCCCGGCTCTTTTTCCGGGATGTGTATGACCATAACCTAAGGGTTTACGATATGTTAGATACTTTAAGGGATCAGGTAGGTAATGCCACTGACCTATATCTGTCGGTTGTAAACAACAACATGAACCAGGTAATGAAGCGTTTAACGACCATCACAACAATTTTTATGCCCATAACCTTTATTACGGGGGTGTTTGGGATGAATTTTGGGCACTCACCCCAGGTAGAAACCGATCCTGGCTGGTACTTCTGGGCCTGCATGGTGCTAATAGCTTTCGTGGCGTCTTTAATGTACCTGGCCCTTAAACGCATGCGGTTAATTTGAGATTACGGTTTATGTCGTATTGAATCAAGTAGACGGTGCATATACCTCACCAGCTCAATGTTAATCCCTATAGTTACCAGTAAAAGGAGCAAAAGAGAACATGGACCAGGCTAAATTTGAGAGCTTGTTGGCGGATTTCAAGCAGCACTCTAGCACCGATAATTCAATCTTTGACCTTGAAGCCAAAGCCGGTTCATATACCTCGCCCCTGGTCCTATTGGTACACGGTATCGGAGGAAACGCTCAGCACTGGTTTGACCCTAGCACCATGAATGTCAATGATACCTGGTTGTTTGACCTTACTTCTCACCCCACTACTAAAAAGGTCGGCCTGAGTACCTCGATACCGTATCAGCCGCAAAATGTAACCAGTTGGACCAACTTTTTGAACCAGAACTCTATCACCTACGTTAACTTCAGCCAGGCTAAAGCGGGCGACTTATTAGAATATGCCACCAAAGAAGTAGTAGACCTGCTGACCGGACTTGAGGAAAAAGTCTTTCAACCATTTGCCCAGGATGCCACAGCTAACAACGAACCGGTTCCACCGCTAATTATCCTGTGCCACAGCCGGGGCGGACTTGTAACACGGGCGGCTCTTAAACAACTCGGCAGCAGCGGTACTCCACACCTCAAGAAGGTTATTACGCTTTGTACGCCTCACCATGGCAGTTTTATGCCTCGCCTGTCCAATGATTATAATAATACCTTGCACCAACAGTTAGATTTTACCCACCTGGCTGATGCGTTGCCTGGCCCTATTCGCTCCTTTTTCAAGCAGCACATTTTGGATTTCTTTAATGACCTATCCAACCAGGTCAGGCAGGCCTTACTACATTCATTTGGAACACTGGCCCAGAGCCCAGGATTTGACGAGCTTATTCCGGAAAGTCCTACTCTGCAAGCCCTCAAGCAAGACGAGCAGCCTCTACCAGGAGTCCAATATTATAGTTTTGGCGGGTCTAACCCGACCTTTGTAAATTTCTTTTTAAGCCTGGCCGGTCAGACATTCAAGCTTTTAGAGACGGCCAGCCCCCTGCTGGTTGATATGCTCAGCCGTATTCCGGGCATACACGATACTTACGGAGGCCTGGCTGAACTCTCCAGGGGCGACTCGGCAATATCGCAGACTAGCAGCCGGTGGCCGGACACATTCCAGGCTCTTCATCAGGATTTACATCTAAATCATATGCAAGCCCTGGTTGACCCTGCCCTGCAACAATCCGTCTTGCAAACTATCCGCGCATAGATAGAAGGTGTACTGGCTATTTTGTAAGTTAGGGACTTAAAAACAATTAAATGGTCCAGGTATTAGCAAAGGAGATGTCCACAAACCATTTTTCAGGATCAGGCTTGCGCTCGAAGTGGGTCGCTAAGTACAGCTACCTACAAATAGGGGATGGAATTGGGCTTGATAATTACATACCCCACTTATGGGTAGCTGTACTTAGTAGTCTGTCAAGTAAGTTTTCATAGGTAAGGATGTACCTAAAGTCCCGGCTAATCATTACAAGTCTTCGTTGACAGACTACTTAGCGACCTTAGCCGGGTAATAACCCAACAAGTTGAGCTTGGTGGCAATTGTGGTAGCTGTTGGTAGCTCTTTATCAGCGTAACCTTTTGGGCAATGAGTTGGCGGCGCACCTCGGCCGCACTCAAACGAGTGTAAAGTCTTTGGTTACGAGATTTGAAGATACTGGCTACCAGCCGGGAAGCAATTGGTATTATTGGTGAAACCACCTGGCAAACTCCACCACTTTCCCTACCCTCCAGAACCGCCCTTTTTGAACTAAGCTCAGACCGAGGTGAACCTTTTGATGATTTAACAAATTCTGAAGCTGTGCAACTTCTGGTGG
>JAYSYV010000940.1:0-1271 GCA_043727245.1 Chloroflexota bacterium
ATTGATACGGGGGCTTTCCCCTCGGCTTTAACCATCCTCGACCGGGGCGCAACCCTGGCGTTGGGTCTGCCCGAAGCCCCGGCCACTTTATTAGTAGAAGTACGCAATACCGCCCAGGCTCTCGAAAGGCAAATTCGGGACATTACCCGGCTTTGTCGTGAGGCCGGGGTTGCCAGCCCGGAGGTACTAAGTGAAAGCCAGGCGCAACAAGACCTCTGGCGCAAAGTAGCCGATTTTGGTTATCGCGAGGCTGCCGGCCAGAACCTGGTTTTGAAAATTAGCATTCTGCCCGACCACACCGCCGCCCTTCTGGACCAGGCCCATGCCCTGGCCCACCGGCTCGACCTCGAAATTAGCCTGCTCAGTCATGCCGGACACGGCCTTAACTGGCTGACCGGGGCTTACGACAACGAGGATAACGGCCTGGAATTAATCCGGGAGTTGACCGGCTGGGCCGAACGCAATAGCGGCTCGGTGGCGGCGGAACGGCTGCCGCTTTCGCTCAAACAACGGCTGGGGGATGTCTGGGGTACAGCTCTTTCCGAGGGGGAAGTGAAATTAATGCGAGCCATCAAAGCGAAACTCGACCCCAACCGGACCTTGAATCCGGGCCGGTTCGTAGCAGGAATCTAAACGAAGTTCTAACACGTTTAGCCGTTGACAAAGTTTTGTAGCCCACTTACAATCTTGCCAGGATAACTTTGCCAGACGGAGGTTGCAAATAATCTATGCCCAATTATGAAGAACGTTCCCAGGAAGATTTGGAAGATTTCGAGGAAATAGAGCGAGCGACGCTTGCAGAAGACCTGGTAGAGTTAACTCAATCTTACACGCAAGATGAAGATGAGGACGACGAGGAAGAAGACCCGGACGACGACGAAGAAGTGAGTGTGACGGTAGAATTGCCGGAAATGGCCGACCTGCCAGCCGGTGATAGCAAAGCCTGGCGGTTCAAATCCAGCGAGGAAGAAATAGTCAGCTTGCTCAAACGCGGCACTTTTGGCGGTTTGAAACTGGTCCCCTGGGGCAGCAATTATACTTTTATCGCGCCTATCTGCGACGAACAGGATGGTCAGGAGTACGCTGTAATCTACAAACCGGCGCGTGGCGAGGCTCCCCTGTGGGACTTTCCGAGTGGCACACTATACAAGCGCGAACAGGCTGCCTATCTGGTTAGCCGGGCGTTCGAGTGGAACTTTATCCCGCCGGTAGTTATCCGGGATGGGCCGCATGGGGTCGGGACAGTTCAGCTTTTTGTGGATGTGGACGAG
>JAYSYV010000941.1:0-1269 GCA_043727245.1 Chloroflexota bacterium
CTCTTCCCTGAGCAGGTTAGCGTTTATTGCGTGGGTCCAGGGCATCGCGCAAACCATCTCCAATAAAGTTGATGGCTAAAACGGTCAAAAGGATGAATAGACCAGGGAAGAAGGCCCACCACCAGTTGCCGTTTACGAATTCATTCTGGGACTGAGCCAGTGCCGTACCCCAACTTCGTAAAGGTATTTGAATTCCATAACCCAGATAACTAAGAAAAGCTTCCAGTACGATATTTTGGCCCACAATTAAAGTTCCGGCTACCACTACCGGGTTGATAACGTTCGGAAGTACATGCATCAACATTATGCGGCCATCTTTAGCTCCTAACGCCCTCGCTCCAGTCACGAATTCTTGTTGCTTTACCGATAAGGTAACGCTGCGGACCAATCGGGCTACAGCCGGCCAGGTAAGTAACCCGATGATAAGCGGTAGCAAGATTAAAGAGCGTATTTCCGAGCCTCCACTTTGTTGGCCGCCGGTGCCGCCCGATGGGGGCGGGCTTACCAGGAAATTTGAGACCAGTAGCAACACAAATATCAGCGGGACCGAGAGAAAAATATCGGCAATCCGCATCAAAATAGCGTCTACCGCTTTACCGAAATAACCGGACACAATTCCTACAAATGTTCCCACCCCGCAAGCCACAAACATAGCCATTAGGCTGAGAAATAGCGAAATCCGAGCGCCGTGTACGACCAGACCAAGCACATCCAGTCCGTTGACGTTAGTGCCAAAGGGATGCTCCAGGCTTGGCGCGGCATTTTTTAGCGAGAACATGGTAGCGGTATTTACCACTGGTTCGGGTACGATAAACGGCCCCAGCAGCGCGATTAAGGCCAAAATGGCAAATAGAATCGTGCCGAATACCGCCATTTGATGCCGTCGGTAGCGCACAAAGAATTCATAGGCTTGTGAGCGGGTAACTGTTGTAATTGCACCAGCATCGTTCCCAGGATTTTTTTGGTTTTTGGTCGGGGTTGAAATTTTTTGTGAACTGTCAATCATAACTTAATTCCCCTTTTAATAGCGTATCCTGGGATCAATTATAGCGTAAGAAACATCAGCTATTATATTGAAAATCAGAATAAAGGCCGAGAGCAAAAAAACAATTCCAACCATAACCGGATAATCAGATACCTCTATTGACTTGATGAAAAGCTGACCCATGCCCGGCCAGTTAAAGATTTGTTCAGTGACTACCGCTCCACCCAATAGTGCGGGGACCGTAAGCGCTATATTGGTAACTATTGGCAATAAAGCCGGTCGTA
>JAYSYV010000942.1:0-1268 GCA_043727245.1 Chloroflexota bacterium
GGTATTCATAGTAGTCGGGGCAGTCTGGCCCTGATTGTCGTTTATTACCCGGAAAGGAACCGTCTGGGCCTGGGGTTGGGCTTGCTGTGGCGGCTGCACCTGGACCGGGCTAAAGTTGTCAGTGCCGGTGGCAGCTAGAGGTTGCTCGGCGGCTGCTACTGTTTCGTCTTGCGGTTCGGTCCAAACACCAGTACCATTGTTGCTATTGGAAGTATCTTCCCGGATGAAGCCAATTTTCTTGCGTTTGTTTTTGGCATCACTGGTCAGTTTCGGTGTGAACTGGTTGACAATCGCCATTACATCATCGCCCAGTAGTTCGTCCCGTTCCATTAATTCAGCGGCTAAAGCATGGACCATATCGGAATTGCTTTCCAGCAGTTGCCGGACCTTCTTCATCTGGTCTGCCAGGTAGTCTTCAACTTCGGCTTGCATGGCTGCCCCGGAGATACCTAAAACAGTCCGGGACGATAGATGGCTGTTAAGTCCATAATCACCAATAATTCGGACTGCCAGGGCTGTAGCGTTGTTCAAGTCACCGGAAAATCCACTACTGCCGCTACCCAGGAATAGTTCTTCAGCCGCCCGGCTCGCCAGGCTAACCTGAATTTTTACGTCCATCTCCTCTTTGAAAATAACATGCTTTTCTTCTACGGTTTTGGGTTGCATAAAGCCTAAAGCATCGCCATGCCGAATTATTGTCAGTTTTACCAGACGCTCCCAGGGAACTAGCAAAATCTGAGCTATGGCGTGGCCGGTTTCGTGATAGGCCAGGCGGCGTTTTTCTTCACGGGACAGGTTGCTGATAGGCTGGCGTACGCCTACTTCGTGCAAGTCGCGACCCTCGATCAGGTCGGCATAAGTAATGGCATCGCGGCCATTGAAGTGCGCCCGCACAACCGCTTCGTTGATAATATGGCGAATAGCTACCGGGGTGTAGCCGACAGTTTCTTCTACCAGGCGGTTTACAGGAATATTTTCGTGGTTTACTTTGTCCAGGTAATATTCGATAACATCGCGCCGTCCATCGGAGTCGGGTAAATCTACGGTAATATGGCGATCAAACCGGCCTGGCCGCATTAGCGCCTGGTCGAGCGTACTCACCAGGTTAGTTGCGGCGATAGTTAAAACAGCCGGACGGACGGCTTTTTTGCGAACTACATCCATACCAAGCCAGCGGAGAAATTTAGTGGTCAAGCGGTCATCCACTGGTGGGGGGTCGAGTTGAACCAGCAATTCGTTAATCAACAAATTGCCGCCGCCACCCATCA
>JAYSYV010000943.1:0-1266 GCA_043727245.1 Chloroflexota bacterium
CCATCGCGCTGCAAGGGGAGCGCCCTACCAACCTTGTCAATACTGAGGTCTGGGGCAAACACCGGATATAAATACGATTACTGGAAAGGAAAGAAGAAATGCTTAAAGCTAATTCTGTAAAACAAGCCTTAAAAAGAGGCGAACCTGTGACCGGCGTGATGGTCAGCGAAGTTGGCTCACCTGGCGTTATCTGGATAATGGCAAACGCCGGGTTTGATTTTGTATTTATTGACATGGAACACGGCACTTTCGAGATAGCCCAGGTAGCCGATATGCTGAAAGTGGCCCGGCTGGCTGGAATAGTTCCGCTGGTGCGTATCCCGGACCTGGCCTATCATTTCGCTGCCCGTGTGCTGGATGCCGGGGCGATGGGCATAATGCTGCCTCGCGTGGAAACCAGGGAGCAGGTCGAACAGTTGGTCAGTTATATGAAGTATCCGCCGGTCGGAGTGCGTGGAGCTACCGCCGGACGAGGCCATACCGATTACCAGGGAGCCGGACCGCAGGAACTGGTCGAGCATATGAACGAAAACACGATGGTAATTTTGCAAATTGAGCGGAAAACCGCTATTGATAATATTGACGACCTGCTCTCGGTTCCGGGCGTTGATGCGGCAGTAATCGGCCCCTTTGACCTGACCATTTCGCTCGGTGAAAATTCCACCAGTTCGCCCAGGGTCGAAGAAGCCATCCAGAAAGTGGTGGACTCAGCCAAAAGACATAATGTGGCGAGTGGAATTCATATTTCCGACCCGGAAACAGTCTTAAAGTGGCATAAACGGGGCATGACTATGCTGGCCTGTAATACCGACCTGGGCTTTTTGACCAGTGGAGCTAAGAAAACGGCTTCCGCTCTGAAGGCCGGGACCGGGATAGCCGCTTCCGCCGAAGTGGAAAAGATTAACGTTTAAGCGGACGAATAGAAGGCGACTCTTCTATGGAACTTATCCAATTTGCCGTTATAGGTAGCGGCTGGAGGGCGGGTTTTTTCTGGCCGTGAGCCGGGAATTAACCTCGCATTTCAAGGCCGCCGGTCTAGTGACCCGTGATGCGGCTAAAGGGGCGACCCTTGAACAAAAATGGCGCATAAAACTTACCGGACCCTGGATAATTTATACCACCCCCGGAAGACAAAATTGTTAATGCCATTCAAACAATTGCTTACCTGGATTTCGGAGATAAGTTAGAGGTATACGATTTTGCCAACGACCAGCACCGCTCCTGGATTCGCTCGTCACGAGTGTTAGTGCGGGGTGAGCGTTGAAA
>JAYSYV010000944.1:0-4196 GCA_043727245.1 Chloroflexota bacterium
AAACCCTTCAACAGAGCCTCGGGACCGCCCGCGATTTCCAGAACCGGCAGCGAACGAAGTTGTCCGAACTGCACCGCGAGAGCAGCCTTTTGCATAACCGCGCCCAGCAGTTGCAGCAGCAGGTCGCCGTAGAGCAGGAACGCCTGAACGGGGCGGGCCGCCAGCGCGAAACCCAGGAACAGGAACTGGCCGGGTTACAGGTGGCTTTGGAAAGTAACGCCGCCCGTTTACTTGAATTAGAGCAAGAACACGCCTCGATTATTAACGGGCAGGGTGACGAAGCGGCTTCGCTAGCCGAACAGGAAGCTGTAGTCAAGGCCCATACCGCTAAAGTACGCGAAGCCGAAGTAGCCCTGGAACGCCAGCGCCAGGAAGTAATGCGCCTGGCTAACCGTCTGGAAGCCGTCAGGCAGCGCCAATCTCAACTGGCCGAACGGCGGGCCGCTCTTACCGGGCAGGTAGACCAGTTTCGCCAGAACCGGAATTCTCTGAAAACGCGCCAGGCCGCCATTGAAGCCGAAATCAGCCGCGAACAGGAGTTGGCTGCCGGGTTGGAAGAACAGGCTCGCCAGTTGGAAATCCGGCGCAAGGCTCTGGCCCAGCAAAGTACCCGCCAGGCCGAGGCCATTCGTAAGGGTGAGCGCGTCTTACAAGAAATTAAGGCCAAACTGGAATCGGCTAAATCCCGGCTGGAACTGCTCAACCGCTTGCAGAGCAACTTCAGCGGACTTTACGGCGGCGTGAAAAGCGTGATGCAGGCTGTTAACGCCAACGGCCCTAACTCCGGCCTGAAGGGCGTTCTGGGGCTGGTGGCGAACCTTTTACAGGCTCCGGCGGAGTTGGAAGTAGCCATAGAAGTCGCCCTGGGCGGACACTTGCAGGATATAGTGGTCGAAAGTTTCGAGAATGCCGAGGCCGCTATCAGCCTGCTAAAGAAAGCCGGGACGGGCCGGGCTACCTTCTTGCCGCTGGATAATCTTCGCAACCACCAGGGAGCCAGTATCAACCGCAAAGCTCTGCAACTCCAGGGTGTGCGCGGTATCGCCAGCGAGTTGATAAGTTTCGACAGCCGCTTTCAGCCGGTCTACGACCAACTGCTGGGGCGCGTGCTGGTAGTCGAGGATGTCCAGGTGGGCCGGGCTGCTCTGCGTGAGTTAAGCGGAGCCTGGACCGCCGTAACTACCGGCGGTGAAATCTTGCGTAGTAGCGGGGCTGTCACCGGGGGCGCATCAGGCAAGGATAAAGACCGCACCGAAGGCAGCGTTTTGATGCGAGAGCGCGTACTTCGCGAACTGCCGTTGGAAATAAGCCAGTTAGAAACTCAACTTGGCAAAGCTACCGCCGATTTGACCAGAGAACAGACCCAGGCCAGCCAGTTGCACCGCCAGACTACCGACCTGGAAAAAGAAGTCCAGCAAGTCATTCGCCGCCAGCAGGCGCAGCGTGAGAAAATAACGGCGGCTAAAAACCAGCTCGATCGGCTCTCTTATGAAGTTAAGTTGCGCGAGGAAAGCCAGCAAAGCGTCGTGCAGGAATTAGGCGGCCTGGACGCGCTGGAAGCCCAACTGGCAACCGAAACCGGGCAAACTAACTTAACCCACAGCCAGACCAGCCGCCAGGTTACGGAACTGGAAAGAGCCGTCCGGTTGGCGGTCGCCGCTACCGGGGACGAGCGCGAAAGACTGGCCGCCATGCGGATTGCCACGGCCCTGGCCGAACAGCGCCTGAAAAGCAGCGCCGAAAGTTTGCGCTTCGTCCAGGCCGAAAATAACCGCCTGAAAGAGCGGATTGCCAACCGCCAGCAGCAGCTTGCCCAATTGGAAATCCGCTGCCACGAACTGACCCAGGTCTTGAGCAAGGCCCAGGCCGAAATGGCGGGAGTCGGCCAACAATTAGAAGAGCTGCGAGTGGCGATTAACCCGCTGGAAACCGAACTCGGCAAGCTGGACCAGGCACAGACCGGCCACGAACAGCAATGGAGTAAATTGAGCGGCAGCCTGTTAACCCTGGAAACCACCCAAGGGCGGGCCAACCTGGAAGTCCAGCGCATCAAGAGCGATATAGAAACCCTGAAAGTCCGGGCCGCTGATGACCTCGCGCCCTCTTTGCAACTGGACGGGGCTGTGAACGAGCAAACAATTGCCCCACCCGCTTCGATTGACCCGGCTGACTGGGAAGAATTGCTGGAACTGACCGAGCGCGAGGCGGCTCAATTGGCCGAACGCACCGAGCAATTACGCAACCGCTTGCGGCGAATTGGGGCGGTTAACCCCCTCGCCATGCAAGAATATAGTGAAACCAGGCAGCGATATGAATATTTGTCCAGCCAGTTAAAAGATTTAAGTGAAACCGGACTGACCCTTCGTTCGTTAATTAAAGAGCTTGATGAAATTACTCAAGCCCAATTTTCTGCTACCTTCGATAAGGTGGCCGAGGAGTTCAAACGGTTCTTTGCGCTTCTGTTCAATGGTGGAACGGCCCGGCTGGTCCTGACGCAACCGGATAACCTGTCCGACACCGGCATTGAAATCCTGGCCCAGCCGCCCGGTAAGAAGCCGCAAAGTCTGGCCCTGTTCAGTGGCGGCGAACGAGCGCTAACCGCCGTAGCCTTGCTTTTTGCGCTGCTTGAAGTCAATCCATCGCCATTTTGTGTGCTGGATGAAGTGGACGCTGCCCTGGATGAGTCGAATGTTGGCCGGTTCTGTGAAACTTTGCGGACCCTGGCCCACAAGACCCAATTTATTGTCATCACCCACAACCGGGGAACTATTGAGGCGGCCCGCACTATTTATGGTGTTTCGATGGGGCCGGATAGTATCTCTAAAATCATGTCTTTGCGAGTCGATGAAGTCACTGACTTCAAGGTTCATGGCTCAAGGTTAAAGCGGCCCTCTGTTCTTGTCCAGGATGCCGCTGAGTCAGTATTAAATTGAAAGAACCGCCTAAAATTACTAATTCTTACGTTTATCGGGCTTGAAAGAGCAGGTGTTGACCTGTAGCAGTTTGAGCCAGGCTCGGTCAAGTTGATAGAGAAGTTACTCTGTGGCTGATTTAACGGGTAAAAGGATTAGTAGGGGTTCTTTCAGAAACATAAGGTTAAACCGGAGTAGCCGTATTGGACCGGTTTGGTCTTATCAATGGAGGTTTTTCAATTTCAATGGTAAAAATTACCCGATCCAAATCCGGCCTTGCTCGAATGGCCTGGTTAGGAATGTTGACATCGGTTTGTTTTCTGTCGGCCCTGGTCCTTAATTTCTTCCCCGACCAGACCGCTTTAGCCGGTAGCTTTTCTTCCCCGGCCCCGGTTGGTGGTGGTAGCCAACTAATTTATGATTTGAGTATCAAGGTCCGCCCTACCGATGGGCTGGCTTTTATTGCCGGGTCCAAATCCAAGGTATTCATCGCTAATACCAGCAACCTGGCGGCCTTGTATGACATCAACGATAGCGGCAGCCTCAACGGTACGCAATGGCCCAGCCTGACCTTCGGCAACGACGGCAGGGGTTACGTGGCCTGGCGCACCAATACTTCCGGCTGGCGCGGCTATATGCGCGTTATCCCCGCTGGCTGGAACGGCGGCGGTCTACCGGCTGGTTTCAGCCTCAGCGACCGCATCAGCCAGGCTACCGGCCTTGAAATGGACCAACCTTCCCTGGCCTATTCCAGCAAGTCTAACAAACTTTATGTGGTCGGTTACTTCGTAACTTCCGGCGACGCAACCCTGGGTATTGTCGAGTCAAGCGATGGCGGCAACACCTTCGGTAACTACAAAGCCCTGATTAATGACCCGTCTCGCAGCAATATGACCCCGGAAGTATGCGTGGATGCCAACGATAATATCCACGTGCTTTCTCGCATAAATAGCCAATTAGACTCTATCAGCCGCATAAACGGCGTGTGGGACAGTAGTTACACCAGCCTGGCTCCCAATGGTTGGGACCCTCGCGCTGCCGATGGCCGCGACACCAAGCAAATCGTGTGCGCCCCGGACGGTACGGTCTACGCTGTGTGGAAGAATAACGGTGATCGTAGCGGCTCGTTTGGAGTTAGCCGCCGCTTGCCAGGCCAGGGTTGGACAACTATTACCACCAATTTAAGACCGGGAGCTAATCTCAGCCGGGTCAACGCCAGCATCAGCCCGGATGGCACTTTGTGGGTAGTGATGAGCAGCGAAGCCGGGTATATTGGAACATGGG
>JAYSYV010000945.1:0-4193 GCA_043727245.1 Chloroflexota bacterium
AATCGAAATGACTACCACTTATAGACAAAGCGTGTCAATTTAGAACTACAGGTAGTACCATTCCGGCTAAAATAAGGCTCTCTCCGACAAACTGCTAGGGACTGCCACAGCCGTCGTAACTCGTTGGAAGAAAAGTCGAACGCAAATTAAATTTCGGTTACGAACTTATCCCGCTTTAGCTCAAATTGAGTGTGAGAAAAATGAACCATTCGCCTATCATATTACGTATTAATCATGATAAGGTTGGAAAACCAATCTTTGTGTACCTTCTGAAATAATAGTGAGAAATTATCTTTAGGAATAATATAATGAGAATCTTAGCCGTAGATGATGATCCAGAAATCTTAAACCTGCTCAGTCGGGGCTTGAAGTTCGAGGGTTATGAGGTCGAAACCGCCGAAACCGGCGAGAAGGCGATTGCCCGTTTCCGCGAGAGCGCACCTGACCTTGTTTTGCTGGATGTAATGATGCCGGGCATAGATGGCATCGAAGTAGCCCGCGAGATGCGTAAGCTGCGCGATACACCCGTATTGATGCTGACCGCCAAAGATGCCGTGACCGATAAAGTGGCCGGACTGGATGCCGGAGCTGATGATTATATCGTCAAACCGTTTGTATTTGATGAACTGCTGGCCCGTATCCGGGCGCATTTGCGGCGCAAGTTGCCCGGCGAGGCCCAGTTACTCCAGTTTTCCGACCTGACCCTGAACACCGCTACCCACGAAGTCCGGCGCAACGGTCAGCTAATCGAGCTTACCAGCAAAGAATTTGAACTGCTGATGCTCTTTCTACAGCACCCTCGCCAGGTCTTGAACCGCGAATTTATCTACGATAAAGTTTGGGGTTACGATTTTGGCGGCGAATCCAATATAATTGAGGTGTACGTCCGCTACTTGCGGAGTAAACTGGAAACCAACAGCCGCACCAAGTTGATTCACACCGTCCGGGGTGTCGGCTACGTTTTGCGTGAACCCGAACCGGCGGTTCAGCCCGATGAGGTTGCCCAGACCTGATGTCGAGGACTCTTTTCCATAATTCCATCCGTTTCAAGCTAACTCTGGTCTATTCGGTTGTGGTCTTTATAACTATGGTCGCTTTTATGGTCATAGTCTACCGCTCGGTAATCAACAATCTTGAAAGCGGAGTGGATGATGACCTGAAAAGCCGGGCGGAACAGGCCCAGGCTTTTCTGGGTTACAGCGGTTTTAGCCAGAAAGACCTGGACCAGTTTTCAAAGACTTATGGCGGGACCGGCCAGCCAATCAAGTACATGGCCGGAACACCTGGGGCCGGGAGTATGCCCGATAACCAGGCTCTCACTAAGAACGACTCCAATGATCTGGCCGCGGCCCTGACCTATTTGCAACTGGTGGATAACCAGGGCAGTGTTTTGAGCAAGATACCTGAATTAAAGGTAATGACCAAAACCAGCACCCAGGCCGCTTTGAGCCAGAAATTCAAGGATGGCACCGGTTTCAGTTATATTCAGCTTACCACTGGCGAACGGGCCAGGGTTTATACATTGCAACTGGACCGGGTTAACAATCGGGGCTTTGTTCAGGTTGTACGCAGTTTGCAAGAGGCCGACGCGATTGTTAGTGGGCTGGTCTGGCCTTTTATAGCTCTTTCGGTGGGTGCTTTTCTGCTGCTGGCTATTTTCGGCTGGTGGTTCACCCGCCGGGCTTTCACACCTATCGAAGACATAACCGCCACCGCTTACCGGATTGGTGTTAACGGCGACCTGGACGAACGTATCAAGACCAATCCGCTTTCAAACGATGAAATCAGCCGCCTGGGCCGGGCATTCAACGCCATGCTTGAAAGGCTGGATAAAAACTTCAAGGCTCAGAAACAGTTTATAGCCGACTCCTCGCACGAACTCCGCACACCTCTGACCGTTATCCGGGGCAATCTGGACCTGCTTAAACGCAACCCCGACCCGGAGAACCAGACCGAGTCTTTACAGGCGATCGAACGCGAGAGCGCCCGCATGCAGCGATTGGTCCAGGATTTACTGCTGCTGGCCCAGGCCGACGCTCGCCAGTCGGTCGAGATGGTTCCGCTGCCGCTAGACGATATTGTCCTGGAAGTTTTTAAGGAAACAAAGGTGCTGGCCGACCAGCGCCACCAGCAATTAAAGTTGGGCCACTTCGACCCGGTGACAATTGAAGGTGACCGCGACCGGCTCAAACGGGCCATTCTAAATCTGGTGGATAACTCCATCAAATATACGCCCGAAGAAGGCCAGGTTACGCTTTCGCTAACGCGAGGCAAACAATGGGTAAGCATTACGGTGGCCGATAACGGGCCGGGTATCGCTGAAAGGGACCAAACCCTTATTTTTGACCGCTTTTACCGGGTAGACAAGGCCCGCAGTCGCCAGAGTACCGCCGGAATAGGCGGAGGAAGCGGCCTGGGTCTGGCTATCGTCAAACATATCGTCGAGGCCCACGGAGGCCGAATTAGCCTGGAAAGTACACCGGGGCAGGGTTCAACATTTACTATCTGGCTCAAAACGCCTGCTTCAGAGGATTTACCCCCCGAAGACGACGAAGATGTGAACCAGGAACAGGTTAACGAAAAAGTTCAGGCGACTTCTTCTGATGCTTCAAGCGAAAATAAGCTGGGGTCTAATGCGGGTTAGACCATCTTTAAAACTCCTTAACAAATTTCCAGTTTTCCAAATAAGTTGTGGCACGGCCTATGCTTTAGTAATAACCAGAAGCGGCCCGCAACCAACCAGTAAAGCAGCCGCGAGATAGAGAATAACTTAATGGGAATTTGGTTCACAAGTTTAAGGGTTGATCTCCAAGACTTGTTGAAAGGAGAAATTAGATGAGTATTATTACGTGGTTGTTGGTTGGTTTAGTAGCAGGTTGGATCGCTAACATGATTATGAGTAACGGAGCGGGTGGTCTGGTAGCAGATATCGTTGTGGGTATCGTAGGCGCTTTAGTGGGTGGTTTCCTGGCAGGCATTCTGCTGGGCGGCGACTTCGTTAGCGGCTTTAACTTTACTACTCTGATTGTCGCGATTATCGGTGCTATTGTAGTGATTGCTATCTACCGTCTGATTACCGGCCAACGCGTTCGGACCTAATTTCAGGGAGTATTACGGAATTTGCTGGTAGGTTAACCCTACCGGTCTGGTACTAAAAAAGGGGAGAAGCTTGACTTCTCCCCTTTTTTAGTTGCCTGTCAAGTTATAACCGGCAATAAAAAAGGGTCATCATAAGCGCAGCCTCGACTTTATAGCTGTCTTTACGTTTCCCGTTCCACGATGTATTTAAAGACTTTTGCCTTTGGAAGTAATTTTTATCTCGCCGGAAAGAGGTGCGCCACCGGCTAGCTTGGTGTAGCGGTCCACACTCATGCGGTTGCGAGGGTCCGGGGCCAGGCCCAGGATTTTTAATAATTCGGAGGAATTGGAGCCGTTCCTGGCACACTCTACCGCGAAAGTATCGCGTAGAGATTGAGGGGTAACTTTTTTATTTATCTCAGCCTCGCGGGCGACCCTTTCGACCAGCTTATTGACCGATTGGGGCAGCATTTCAAACAGCTTGCGGCCCGGCTGAAATTCTTCAATGTAACTTTTAAAGGCGGGAGAAAATTCGGCGATAGTCGAAACTTTACGTTCTTTTTTAGCCCAGCGCTTGTCGTCATAAGAGACATAAACCTGGGGATGCTCGGCATCGCTGGTATCAATATGTTCGGGCTGGATGGCAAGCAACTCGGTCCTGGTAAAGCCCATCCGCAACATGAAAAATATCATGAGGAAAGTTCGGCTATTTTCCCGCCCGGACGCTTCGAGCATTTCTTCCTGCTCCTGTGGGTCAAGCACAATCGGGGTCTTGAGCGGAATAAAATCGGCATAGAAATTATCGGTAGGGTCTTTATCCAGCACTTTTTCGGTCTGGATAAGGTATTTGAAAAAAGCTCCCATCGATGTCAGGCGACGCTTGCGGGTAGATTTCTTCTGCGATTGGGCCAGGTAATTAGCTACATCTGAGGAACTGACTTTATCAAGAGTTTTAGAGCCGATGAATTCTTCAAAGCCGGCCAGATCGTACATATAAGAAGCGATGGTGTTTTTAGGCCGGTTGAGTTGTTCCAGGAAACTGCGAAACCACCAGCGGGCCACGTCAAGGTTGCTGCGCGAGTTCAGGGCCGGGACTTCGGTAATCTGCTGCTGGA
>JAYSYV010000946.1:0-1264 GCA_043727245.1 Chloroflexota bacterium
TGTGGGTATAAGAGTCTTAACGCCGGAAACCGCCATGAAAATCGCCGCTGGCGAGGTCATCGAGCGACCGGCTTCGGTAGTAAAAGAATTAATCGAAAATAGTATTGATGCCGGGTCGAAGAATATCCGGGTTGAGATTAAAAACGGCGGCCTGGCTTATTTGCGTATCTCGGATGATGGCAGTGGGATTCCTTTTAAGGAAGTGCCGGTAGCCTTTGAGCGCCACGCTACCAGCAAGATAACCGAGGCCGAAGACCTTTACAACTTGCATACGCTCGGTTTTCGGGGTGAAGCGCTGCCTTCTATCGGGGCGGTCAGCCAGCTTACGATGCTGACCCGACCCCGCAGCGGTGACGCTCTTGACGGTGAGGCTGGTAGCGAAATCGCCGTGGAAGGAGGCAAACTGGTCTATCACCGGCCTGCCGGCGCTCCTGCCGGGACCGTCATTACCGTCCGCAACCTCTTTTTTAATCTTCCAGCCCGCCAGAAGTGGTCGCGGAGCGGTACAAGCGAAGCAGCCCAGATTCTAACCATCGTCAATAATTACGCCCTGGCCTATCCCGAAATCAAGTTTAATCTTGTTAGCGAGGGCCGGTTGCTATTGCAGACCAGCGGCAGTAGCGAGTTGAAAGACGCTGTTACCAGGATTTACGGCCCGGAAGCCGGTAAAGCGATGCTGGAAGTGGACTCGCATCCAGCCCAGGTGGACGAGGATGGCGTTATCCAGGAAGAAGCAGTAAAAATTGGCGTGCAGGTCAAGGGTCTGACCGCCGAGCCGGGTTACAGCAAACCCAACCGCAATTTTATTACGTTCTTTGTCAACCGCCGCTGGGTTATTAGCCGGACGCTTTCTTATGCGGTCCAGGAAGCTTATCACAGCTTGCTCCAGACCGGGCGTTACCCGGTGTGCGTCCTTCAAATCGAGGTTGACCCGGCGGAAGTTGACGCTAATGTTCACCCGGCCAAGACCGAAGTGCGTTTTTTGCACGAACGCCAGGTCTTTATGGCGGTCCAGAAGGCCGTCAGGGCAGCTCTGGTCGCTGCCGCCGAAAGCCCTATGTGGGAATCAGCCAATCCGCTGGATTTTGCTTCGCCTACTGCCCGCATGGTCAACAATATTTATGCGCCAACCGAAGATAAGGACATTAGCTCAAAGCCGCCGGTTTCTCTATCCCAGACAGAGGCGCGAGAGAGCCAGCGCACCTGGGAAATGCCTCCGGAAAGCGGCGGCCTGCTGGATGATGTGGCCGCTCCTATGGCACTG
>JAYSYV010000947.1:0-1263 GCA_043727245.1 Chloroflexota bacterium
CTGCCATCGTGGTTTTACAAACATAATTCGTTCAAAATTGGCCTTCAAACCCGTCTTTGTAAGTTGACAAAGCTTGAGAAACCTTAAGTTGTCACTAATACCCTTAGTGATTTATTGTAAAGTTTAACCGGTCTAAATCACTTTGCTGAAGTTGTGCGGCTTCACGTGTGGTGAGGGCGGAAAACCCCCTGGCCCGAAGTAAATCCGCCACCAAAACAGCCACATCTTCATAAAAATATAATTCGATGAAAAGTTGGGACATTAACTTTTTAGCAATGGGTCAATTAAATCTTCCGGGATTCGATTAAACTCAATGTATTTATTAATCTTGACCTGATGCTCGCTATAATAGCTTAAAGCATCAAAAACCTGGGCAAGTGTTAAATGAGGTAATAGGGTAGGGATTATTTCTGGCTGCATAAATCTGATTTAATTATATCCCAGGTTATGCCAGGCTGCTATAAGGCTGGGTCAAACGGATAATTTTCTATTGTAATTGAACTTACGGGATATTTAATCCTAATCAAGAACGGCCCCCATAAGGGGGCCGCAAGGCAGAAAACCTTTATTTGTGGTGATAGGGTACGGACGTTACCACGATTCCGGGCCGGAGTAAGAGCGCACCTTTCATGCGTAGGGCAGTCTGGTTGTGCAGGAGATGCTGCCACCAACGTGTTGCCACAAATTCGGGGATTACGACCGTAATCGTATCATCATCGCGGCGGCGGTCTAACAGGTCAATGTAGGTCAGCAACGGTGCGATGATGGAACGGTAGGGCGTTTCGACCACCACCAGAGGAAGGTCAATTTTCAATTCATCCCACTTTTCGCGTAAAGCGGCAATATCTTCCAGGTTATCATTGACGTGGACTGCCGTAACGTCATCCGAAAGGGTTCGGGCATAATTAAGAGTGCGGAGGGTAATCTGGTTCAGCTCGCCAATCGGTACTACCACCGTGTGATGGCGCAATGGCATGGGATTAACAAGCCCCGCTTCCAGGCTGATTTCCTCCTTGACTTTGACATAATAACGATTGATTGTTCGAAAGAGCATATAGAACAGAGGGACCAGTACCACTACCACCCAGGCTCCATTGACCAGTTGGGTTAGGGCTAGAATTACCAGCACCACAGCGGTTGTGATAGCTCCCAGCAAGTTCAGGGCAAAACTACGCCGCCATCCAGGCGTTCGCAAGCGCCACCAGCGGACCACCATACCCGCCTGAGAGAGGGTGAACGAAGTAAATACCCCAATCGCGTAGA
>JAYSYV010000948.1:0-1263 GCA_043727245.1 Chloroflexota bacterium
GGGTTCCAGGGCATCCCAGCCGACTTGCTGCCGCATCCAGTTAAAACCGGCCCCGGTGAGCAGGTCCAAAACCCGGTCCTTGTCCTGCCCAAAGAGCCAGACATTCATGCCGTAACCCATATGCGGCCCCTGTACCGGCGTAATAGTCAACGGCACAGTTGGCTGAATAGCCGGGAAGAACGGAGCAGTCGTCAGTCCGGCAGGTTGCCGAACCGTAATCGGGTTCGGCACGCTCGCCGTTTTCAATAACTGGTTGCCCAGCAGGCCCAGTAGCACTTCGTAACGCGTACCAATAAATTCCGGGTGAAATTCAAACCGGCCTCGCTCGAAATACTGGACGGTATAGGTCTGGTTGTCGGCTGCGTTCAGCTCGGCAAAAGGCTCGCTTATCGGGAAGCCGTAGACCGGCAAGCCGCCCCACTTCAACCAGTAGGCCAGGAAATTGCCTTCCAGGGTATGTTTCGTTTCTTTGAAATAAAAGCGGTTCGGGGCGCTGGTATTAACACTGGACGGGCCAAAGTTGCGGTTTCTGGTGGTCAGATTACCAGCCAGGCGCAGCAACACCTGGTATTTTGTTCCGGCAAATTCCGGATGATATTCAAAAATAGCCCGTTCAAAATACTGGGTCCGGTAAGTTTTACCATCGGTGGGCGACTTTTCCTCAAAAATTTCGGTAATAGGATAGCCGAACTGTTCGAGGCCGCCGTTGGTTTCCCAGTAAGTTTTGAAGTTGCCGCTGAGATAGTGGCCGGTCTGAGTGTAATAATCGAGGGTTGAGGCGGCGTTGGTGAGCCGGGGACCGGATAAGGTCAGGAACAAAGCGGCCAGGAGTAACGCCGTCAAAAGTCCGGCCAGACCCTTACGGCGGTTGGTAACAAAAGATGAGAAAAATGTCAAAACTAAAACCTTTCTTGCAGTTTCTTCTCCCGGCTGGAAGAAGGCACAGAAAAAAGGCCGGACTCCGCCGCTCAAAGAAGTAAGTGTAAAGCAACTACGTTATATGCATTTTAACAGGGTGAGGGAAAATAAAATTTCACTCAAGGCTAACAGACCAATTCTGCCACAGCTTGCGTACGGTGTCAATATCGGGCTGGCCTGGCGCGGAGCTTATCTCGCCCACCGCAAAGGTAAGAGCGCTGCCGAATAAAGGACCGGCTAACCGGGTAAAGCCGCCCAGTCCGCCCATCGCCATGGTAATAAGCTGCCGGTCGGGCCATTTAGCCCGCGCCTCATAGGTTACACAAAGCAGGTTAATCGCGTCAA
>JAYSYV010000949.1:0-1261 GCA_043727245.1 Chloroflexota bacterium
ATCTTGAACTATCGCACTAATGCATTTTAGCTATTTTGTTTTTTCGCATTAGTGCGACAGTGCGATAGTGCATTAATGCGAAAGTTTATACCTCTTCTAAGTTATGTAAAGTCTTTTGAGAGTTAGGGGTTATTACCGGTAAAAGGAAGTAGGTTCAAAAACAAAAAGGCAGAAGTTGAGAAAGAATTTTTAGAGATTTTAGGAGGTTCTGATAGTTAAAAGTCGATACGCGGCTTGCCTTCGACACTACCGACGGTCCCCAGGCCAGTCCTTTTTAGATTTATCGATTTATTGCGACCAACAAATTAAATTACCAGAAAACGAAATCCTGGTCTAACCGATTACAATTGATAGTTATTTAACACCCAGGCCATCACAAAATTCAACCTTTAACGTTATAGTATCAAGTCAAGCGCGCCTGATAAAAATAAAGGTTGGTAAAGGTGGGTATTGTTTTGGTTTTAACCCAGAATTTTCCGGACGACCATGCTCAAAGTCAGATTTCAACTGAAGCGGCCAGTTTACTACCCGTGGGAGATGAGCTTTCGGGTGGTGGAAACGAAAACCTTGCTGACCCCGTTTTGGTGAAACTAGCTCGGCAAGGTGATGAAGCAGCCTTTGCCAGCCTTACCGAACTTTATTGGAACCCAATATATTGTTATCTCTTGAGACTACTCGGCCAGGCCGAACAGGCCGCTGACCTGACCCAGGAAACCTTTTTCAAGGCTTTTCAGACTATTGGCGACATCCCGGCCAGTCGTGAGCTGGTCTTCAGGCCCTGGCTCTACCGAATTGCCACCAACCTGGCGCTTAGCGAGTTTCGTCGTTCAAAAAAGCGCGCCTGGTTTTCTCTGGATTGGTTAAACGAAAGCGCCTTACAACGTCAACCCAAGTCTGGTCAGGCGCCGACTGCCAGTCACCTGCAATTACAACTGGCCGACCGGCAGCCAGGTCCTGCCGACCAAACCATTGCAAACGAACAGAGCCACCAGATTATCGCTGTGTTCGCCCAGCTACCCCACGACCAGACCATTTTGCTTCTTTTACGGTTTTATCACGAACTCACCTATGACGAAATCTCTCAGGTAATGGGTGGCCTTCGTCAGGACGCGGTCAGAGCCCGGCTGCACCGGGCCAGGCTGGCTTTTTGCCGCCTGTTCGAAAAAAGCGAAATAGAAATGACTGAAGAGACCGACGGACCTCAAAACCTGTTGGGTAATAAAGAGTAAAGGGTGAAACTGCCATGCCAGGAAAAATGTTG
>JAYSYV010000950.1:0-1260 GCA_043727245.1 Chloroflexota bacterium
TATGCCCACCGTTAAACATTGGGCAGGTCTTTGTAAATAAAACTGTTAACAATCCCGGCATGTAAACTGGTTCTCAAACAGGCCAACCAACCTACATTAGCCATCCTACGTTTTACGTCCTGAACTTTATTCGGGAGTTTAATTGCACCAGACGTGCCAGGAATAGACTGCAACATAGGAAATTGCTACACTTACATGGTTTAGATTACTGGCCGGGTGGAGCCGGTTCAACGCTGGCATGGTCGGATGCCCGGTGCTTGCGGTGGTTGTACAGGTGCATCAGGGGTGTCACCGAAACTCCGTGAACCAGCACCGATACAGCCACTACCATCAACACCAGGGAAACCAGGGGCTGGGCCAATTCGTCCGGTAAACCGTGATGAATAGAGTAAGTCAGATAATATATAGAACCCACGCCCCGGATACCGAACCAACCCATCAACCCTTTTTGGGCCAATGTTGTATGTAAACCACTTAGTCCTATCACGACAGAAAGCGGCCTTATGACCAGGAAAAGCAAAGGAATAAACCAGAATAATTGCCAGCTAAAGTAACTGGCCGAAATCATTCCGCCCAGCAGCAACACTACAACTACCTCACCGATACGTTCCAGTTGTTCATTGAAACCCAGCACCGACTCGACCATGTATACCGGCCCCTTGTCCGGGTCAATAGCCATTTCCTCTTTGGACTGCTGAGTGATAGCCGTAAGATCTTTTAACTCCTTTTCGCCGCTAGATTGGCGCTCTACTCGCCGCAAGGCCAGGCCAGCCGCAAAGACTGCCAGGAAACCATAGGCGTGCAGCAGAGTGGTAATGCCATAACTCAAGGTAATTAGGCCCAGACCCAAAAAGTCGTCCAGGCCAATGGCATGTTGATGCTCCCGGCGGAGATAAACTACCGACCGGCCAATCAAAGTACCAAATAAAGCTCCAATACCGATACCTGCTAACACTCCCCAGATTACATCTACTACAATCCACTGCCAACCTAATTCGCCCAGGTCGTGAAGGCCCAGCAATCCCAGACCCAGCAAAATAAACGGGGTAGCGCTGCCGTCATTTAGGCCCGCTTCACCGGTCAGGCTAAACTTCAATTTGTCGCTATCATAAGCATTCTCAACCTGTACCTCCGAAGCCAGTACAGGGTCGGTCGGAGCCAGAATCGCGCCCAATAAAATTGCCGCTCCCAGCGATAAACCCAGCGCCAAAAATCCTACCAGGGCTATCAGCCCGATTGTTAGCAGCATGGAGCCTATCG
>JAYSYV010000951.1:0-4176 GCA_043727245.1 Chloroflexota bacterium
TAATTGGGCGCTAAAATCTTGTTAGTCGAAGATGATACCGATCTAAGCCGTATTTTTACCCTCATATTAACCAGGGCAGGTTATAGTGTTGTGCTGGCTGAAAACGGCGCTGAAGGGCTTGAAATTGCTTCCAGAGTTATATTCGACCTGATAATTACTGACAAAATGATGCCAGTAATGGATGGCAACCAGCTTGTAAAGGAACTATCCAAATTGCCTAATCCGCCAGGGGTGATAATGTTAACAGCCGCTTTAGGGGAAGTAGAACCGAACCCGATAATTAAAGAAGTATGTTATAAACCTGTTACTTTTCCTAGACTAATTGAGCTCGTGCGGAATGCGCTTGGCTAATAATCACTCGTTATTCGTTAAACATGGCTTTCAATCTGTACGCCTTGGGTTTAAGCGACAAGGGATTTTTGACCATTGACTTAATGCAAAAATCCACTTATAGGAGTTTGTTTCGTAACAGTCTTGAACACGTTTAGACGCTGACAGGTATGACCAAGTTTGTACTTACGCAGCGGCCAATGAACACAACTGGCGCTTAAAAGTGTTGTTAAACCCAGCCGAAAGCAAAAGTTTCGTGTTGATAAAGTGGAGGAAGAGTGGAGCGCACATTCGGGTGGTTGTCCGCCAACCGGCGTTTAGCCCGTGATTATGAGCGTTTACCCAAAGTAGTGAAACTTTTGTGTATGTGGCTTTGTGCCGGTTGGCGGACAACGCATAACTGATTATTAGCCTACTTTACCTTTATGAAACAAGCTCATATTAGGCCAGCTAGTTCAAGTTGTTGGCTCGCTTGAATCTCATGCTCCACTTTCCTGAAATGAAGTCACTTCCGTAGCCAATTGAATATTTTTAATCACATCACCGGGGATGGATTTTGGCGCACTTGCCGTAATGGCTCTGATTGCTTTAGGATCCAGCTTGTGCGAACGGTCAGCCTTTAATAAGCCGTTAGTTTCCTGACCAGTATCGGTCAGTTGGGTATAACAAAAACCGGTAATGGTGGGGCAATCCAGAATAGCCTGTATAAGGTCGGTATATTTTGCCAGGAAAGCCTCGCTATCTTTTGCCGTTTCGTAACCCCACCATGCCTCACCCCCGGTAGGAGCCTGGCTAAATCCGCCAACTTCAGTCAGCATTACCGGCTCGCCTTTATGAATATTTTCCGGCATTACAATATTGCGGTAATGAGGTTGGACCTGGTTCAAGGTGCGTTCCATGGCTTCGGCTGAACCGTATCTTTCCCGGATAATATCACCTTTGATTGCATAGTCGTGAATACCCCAGACATCACCTACAATATGCTCCCAACCATCATTACCGATGACAGGGCGTGTATCGTCAATGGCATGGGTCAAATTATAAAGAGCTTTAACATAACTGCGCTGCTTCCGGTCTTGCTCCAGGTTAGGCACCCCCCAGCTTTCGTTCAGGGGAACCCAGGCAATGATACAGGGATGGCTGTAGTCCCGGCGCAAAACATCCAGCCATTCCCGCGTAAACTTTTCAACCGCTACCGGGGAAAAGACATAAGCGTTAGCCATTTCACCCCATATCAGCAACCCAAGCCGGTCGCACCAGTACAGATAGCGGGGATCTTCAACTTTCTGGTGAATCCTGGCCCCGTTAAAACCCAGTTCTTTGGTCAGTTCCACCTCCCGGCGCAGAGCCTCGTTACTGGGGGCGGCCAGATGTGTTTCAGGCCAGAAACCTTGCTCCAAGACCAGGCGCAGGTAATAAGGCCGACCGTTCAGTAAAAAGTGACCTTTACTGAAGCCTGCGCTGCGCAAGCCAACGTAACTCAAAACCTCGTCCAGGGTCTGGTCACCTTCTGATAGGGTAAATTCTGCGTCAATCAGGTTGGGATACATGGGTGACCATAGAATCTCCTCGCGGTTCATAGTAACATCGCCCGGTTCAAGAGCGATATCCCGGAGCAACTCGGACCGTTCGACTTTTATTTCATCTTCCGCCAGAGAAATACCGCGTAGTGAAAGCCGGACTTTTAATTTTAAGGGGTGGAGAGGCTTCTGATTAAGTTTAACTTCCATGCCCACCATACCTCGGTCAAGGTCAGGGGTCCAGCGAATTTCAGTGATATAAGTATTGGACACATATTCCAGCCAGACAGGTTGCCAGATGCCGGTAGTGCGGTCATACCAGATGCGGCGTGGGTTTTTCTCCCAGTATTGTTTACCCCTGGGTTGTGCCAGGTCACCAGGTTGGTCTTCAGCCCGCAGTGCAATAACCTGGCTTTCCAGGGTAAAATCCAGCGCTTGCGTAATATCGGCCGTAAAGGGTGTATTGCCGCCTTCATGACAGGCCACCGAGTAACCATTTATCCAGACCTCAGCCTGGTAATCTACTGCCCCAAAATGTAGCAATACCCGTTCACGACCCTGTTCCACCTTAAATTCCTTGCGATACCAGACCACCGGGTGAAAATCTTTATCGCCGATGCCGCTGGCGCTTGACTCAGGCGGGAAAGGTACAATAATTGTCCGGTTGAAAATTTCGGACCGGCTCTTCCAATTTTCCTTAAGGCCAAGATTATTATCATCGTAGGCAAAACCCCAGTTCCCACCGAGATCGGTCCAGCTATCTCGAATTAACTGAGGTCGTGGATGATTCTCGTCACGCTGCATCGCCGTGTCCTTTCCTTATTGAGTACTCTGAAAACTATCGCTCAAGCAATCATACGATAAAAATCATTTAATTTCCAATATATCAAAGAACCAGACCTCGACTGAGTATTACGAGTGCTGCCGCAACGTCACGGTGCATAGAGCTACCGCAATCGCAAGAGTGCCAACGCTGTGACAGTTCTTTCTTAGCAATAGTGTCGCAATCGGGACAAGTCTGGGAAGTATAGCGAGGGTCAAGTTTTACCAACTTAGAACCAGCGTTTTCAGCTTTGTAACTAAGTAGATTTAGGAAAAGTGACCATCCGGCATCATTCACAGATTTAGCCAGCATTCCACTGGCAAGCCCCTTAATGTTTAAGTCTTCAACAGCTATGGGGCTGCAAGTATTGGAGAGTTTATGACTGTGGACTTCTTTAAGGTCCGTTCTTTCCTCTTTAATCGCAGGAAGCTGGCTTGCCTGATCGTAATAATTGAGGGATTTACCGACCATCTTGACAGCGTCCCGGCGTTCTTGCAAAGCAGCGTTATAGAGTTCACAGCAAAGCCTGAGAGTAGCTTCAATTTTAGTTTGCTGGGCTTTGGTCGGGAATATTCTGAACTTGTAGGCTATACGGGTTTTCACTATTTTAACTTATTCAGTTCAGCTTTAACTAGCCAGTCAAGAATGTTTTGCATAGTTTCCCCGGTTAAAGCGTGGAGCATACGCAAGGTTTTGAGTGTTTCGACGAACACTTTTATGGTCACAACTGGTTTATTCAAAGGTGGTAATAATACAATTTTAGAACTTATTTGCAAGTAAAGAGATTTGCTTGCTACGCAAGAAAGGAGTCGTTAATATACCCACCGGGTAGCCGGGTGACATTACTGCCACCCAGCCCCCTAAGAACCGGACGTGAAACTTTCGCTTCATCCGGCTCGAGCCTTGTGTACCTTGTAACCGCTTCTTTGGTGGTGTTGATGGTGACACCAGGGGTGAACCACTCTTAAATTTGTGAGTTCGTCCGTTCCGCCTGTGTTTTGAGGAACATTATGATGGATTTGTATCTCATCCTCCGGGGTGAAGGGTATCTGACACAGACTGCATCGATTGTTCTGCGTTTCCAACAACGCCAACAGCTTCTTAAAGTAGGTTTGCCGTGCCACCTGTCGCTTATTTCGGGCTTGCCAGTAGTCGCGCAAGCCAGGGTCATAGGGGCTGTTATGTCCTACAACCTTTGTGAAACGAGTTATAGGTGTTTTGTCTGGTTTAACCAGTTCGTATTTGCCATCGTAGAACGTCCACCAACCGTCATTCCTGAAATAGTGGTCTTTCACCCACTTGTTCGGTTTGTTTGGATGGCGGCGTTTGGCCCATTGCCACAGCATCTGCCATTGGCGATGTCTTACTTTGGAAAATATTTGTTTAGCCGCACAGTGCCGGTAATAATTGGCCCACCCCCTGATGATGGGGTTGAGTTTGAGAATTACCTTTTCAGTCTTTTCTTGTTGATGCGTCTTCAGATAAGCTTTAATGGTGTGAAGA
>JAYSYV010000952.1:0-12538 GCA_043727245.1 Chloroflexota bacterium
AATCGAAATGACTACCACTTATAGACAAAGCGTCTCAATTTAGAACTACAGGTAGTACCCTTTCGGCCAAAATAAGGCTCTCTCCGACAAACTGCTAGGGTTTGAAATTGAAATAATGCCTGTCAGGTAATACACTTACTGTCTAACTAAGCGGCCTTTCCCGCGTTTTCTAAAAGGTAAAAATGAAGATTACAAAAGTTGAAGCTTATCTCTGCGATTTAGCGGTCGAACGCAAACGGACCGACGCTATCCAGTCCTTCGTCAAGCAAGAAACAATCTTTGTGGATATTCATACCCATGAAGGGGTAAGCGGTACGGGTTATTCCTACACTATCGGCACCGGAGGACGCGCAGTTTTGAAATTGCTGCAGGAAGACCTAATCGACTTACTCATAGGTGAAGATGCTCGCCAGATTGAAGCCATCGGGCAGAAATTGTTCTGGACTACTCACGGCACCACCGTCGGGGCCATTACCAGCCTGGCTCTAGCGGCGATTGACATTGCCCTGTGGGATTTGCGTGGTAAGGCCATTAACCAGCCGCTCTGGCTGATGGCGGGCGGAGCCAAACAACAGGTTCCGGTCTACACCACTGAAGGCGGCTGGCTGCACCTTACAACCGAGGAACTGGTCGATAACGCCGTACAGGCGGTTAGCCAGGGCTTTAAGGGCGTGAAGCTCAAGGTTGGCAAGCCGCACCCCAGCGAGGACCGCGAGAGGTTACAGGCGGTACGTGGCGCGGTTGGTCCCAAAATAAATATTATGGTTGATGCCAATCAATTTATGACTTACGCTGAAGCCAAAAGAAGGGCTTATATGTTTGAGCCTTTAGATTTATTCTGGCTGGAAGAACCGTTGTCCGCCGACGACATTAGCGGCCACGCCTTGCTGGCTGCTTCAACAAGCGTGCCGATTGCGGTAGGCGAAAGCCTTTATTCGATCAGCCATTTCCGCGAATATTTACAGGCTGGGGCCGCCGGAATACTCCAACCGGATGTGGCCCGTATCGGGGGAATCACGCCCTGGCTAAAGGTAGCGCACCTGGCGGAAGCCTTTAATGTCAAAATCGCGCCCCACTTTTTAATGGAAATCCATGTCAGCCTGGCGGCGGCCATTCCAAACGCCCTGTACCTAGAATATATTCCCCAGCTCCGCTCTATCGCCACCAACGAAATAGAAATTATAGACGGCTATGCCGTGGCTCCCTCCACGCCGGGGATTGGCATTGAGTGGGATAGGGAAGCTATCGCCCATCTGCGAATTGACAATTAAATAAAACCAGGGCTTGCCGGGAGTTGATTTATTGCCAACTCCCGGCAAGCCCTGACCAGAATGTAACCTCCGAGCGGCTTATAGTGTATCAGGCCAGTACAGGTCATAGCTTATAATGCGTCCCATAACTGACTTGGACTGGCTCAACCGTATAAGTTCGGTTACCACGTCTTCCGCAAATAGGTCAAACGGCACTGCCAGCGAATGAATATTTAAGGAAGGGTCGCTGGTAATAGATAAACCGTCAAAACTTACAATCGGGATGCCCGAAACGCCTTCAGGCTTTTCGGCTAACCCGGCCCGAAGACCCAGGGCCAGCCAATCGTTAGCCACAATAATGCCGGTTGGGGCCGTTTTGGAGTTCAAATCTAGCTTTTTGCCTAATCTTATTCCCGCGTTAAAATTCTGAGGGCATTCCATAATTTCCAGGTTAAGACCCGCTTGTTTAACTGCCTTTTTAATACCAACCAGGCGCTTGTAAGTACTTGGTAACCTGGGATTACCAATAAATTTCAAGTTGGTATAACCCGCCTTAAATAAATTCTGAACAGCTTCTTCGCCCGCTTTTTCATCGGCCAGTTGAAAGATACTGGCCCGCCCCGTAGGCTGGATATTCTTTTCCAATAACAAACCCACTACCGGGGGCGCTTCGTCCCACAGACTAGCCAGGATACTTTCACCGGCCAGCCCAAACGTAATAACCCCCTGCTCCAAAAATGGCAAAGGCGCGTTTTTACCAATTCTTTCCAACACACTCCTGATGCCCTGGCGTTGCAGCGCGTTCTGAATTTGTTCCACTAGCAGGGTAAAAAAGGGGTCATTACCAAGTTTAATTTCCTGGTCTATCAATAACAGTGCAGTTTGTAATCGTTCGGATTTAACTTTGGTCGGGTAAGTGCCACTGCCGTGCCGCCGGTGGACTAACCCTTCCGCTTCAAGGACAGCCAGGATGGACCGGATGGAAGGCCGTGAAATTTGAAGTTGTTCGGCCAGCTCCCGTTCACCGGGCAATCTTTTTCCGGCATAGCGGTCAACCAACAGCCGCATTTCCGAAATTTTTTCTACTAAAACTATTGACATACGGTTATGTATATTCCTGAATACGATTAAACCAGCCGGTAATAACTTGGTTACAGAGGAGCTATGGTCTTCTAATTCAACCGTAAATTCTAACAATATTTGGTTGGTCTTGATATTACACTAAAGTAAATGCACGAGTTAACCTTACTATATGAGTGTGAGCTTATTATAACTTATTTATCTTATTTTTTCTAAAATATTTATATGTTGCAGTAGTTCAATAGCCTTTCATGACAAACCCTTACATTGATTGCGGCAGGGTGGCGGCTAATCGGGACTTCTAGCGACCCTGCTAACCGCCAGAAGCCCCGGACTCTAGCGATGCTCAGGTCGGTTTTCCAACCAGTCTTGCAGGGTAGCGA
The DNA here is from genome assembly GCA_043727245.1 of Chloroflexota bacterium. Taxonomy (GTDB): domain Bacteria; phylum Chloroflexota; class Chloroflexia; order Chloroheliales; family Chloroheliaceae; genus 54-19. The sequence goes on from JAYSYV010000952.1 coordinate 2,714, forward strand.
CCCGCTCAGGATACTTATAGCTTCGGGCCAGGAAACCGATGCCGTGCTGGGGCATGGGATCCTGGTCAGTAGGCTGGTAGCGCAAATCGACGCTCCACCGGACACTATCGGACAAGTTTGGGGTGGACATGTGCAAAACCCGGTCGTTAAACAAAATGGCCGCGCCTGCTTTCACCGGGAGGGCGATAGTGGGTGTTTTGCCTAGCTGAGTTTCTTTTAAAGCAGTATAACCAGTCGTGCTGTAGGTTTCATGGTGCCATTTAAGCACACGCTTTTTATGTGTCTGCGGCTTTATGTGCAGGCAGCCGTTATCCAGATTGGCATCGACCAGGGGAATCCAGACCGTAATAACCGGGTTTGCGTTGGCATCCCGCCAGTAAGATTTGTCCTGATGCCACGGCACCGCACCTGCCGCCACTTTTGGCACTTTAGGCCGCACGTTATAAACCGGGTTGGAGAACAACTCGCCGCCAATTAACGATTCTACCGCGTCCATGATTTTCGGATTGCACATCAGGGTAAAATAACCCGGCATACGGTCCCGCCAACCCCGGCCAAACTTCAGGAAATCCTGGTCGGTTAAACCCTTGAACAGGTCGGCCAGGCGATAGGGAAAAGTCCGGTCGGCTAATTTGTCGCTAATAAGTCCCTCGGCATAAAGCTCGTCAGCTATCATTGAGACTTTTTCTTCCATTGCTTGCCGGGTAGCCGCCATATCCTGTTCGTTCAACAGGTCCGGTATGACAAGATAGCCTTCGGTTTCATAAAACTCGACTTGCTCTCTGCTGAGATTCCCCGCAGTTTGTATCATTTTTGACCGTCTTTCTTTTCAGCTCACCTTAATTTTCTCAAACTCTAACTATCAAGTTTTGTTTCCCATAGGTTGATGATGTCGTCCCGGCGCTTTTCAGGGCTAACTGCCAGGTCCAGCAGCTTACCGTTACGGACCGAACCCTCGATTACCGTCTGGTAAGGGGCCTGCAACTTAAAATCTACATCCCAATCGTGAGGCCAGGCCGGAAGCAAGTAGATTTGCTCGCCGTTGGTTTGCAAGAGCATTTCCTGTAAGCCGGTCATGCCTGTGCCGCCCCAGTTATGGTCGGGCAGCCAGTCGTGACCCGGCCCCCAGAAGGCCGGAAAGCGGCAAGCCCCATCGGCCAGCTTTTGAATGGTTATGGCCGCCGCCTCGTCGGTCAGGCCCAACCGGGCGCAAAAAATATTATCCTGATGCCAGCTAACATGGTCCTTCTGCTCCGGAATATCGGTGCCATAATGCCATGTATCAATCGCCACCTGTAGATTAGCCCGGCCCAGGCCGTACTGTTCATAGGGAAATACCGGGTAAAGCTGGGGAATTTCCACGTTAATAATCTCTTTCCAGCTTTCGGCGGGCGCAATTGTGGTTTTCCCGGCCTTCTCCCGGTAGGTAAAACCGGGCAGGCGCTTTAATAGCTCCCGGTAATAGGCTTTGCGGTCGTGGCTGAAGTAATTTTCCGGCAGGTCAAGCACCGCGTGGACCGTAGCGTCCAGGGCGGCTACCAGATCGGTCGGGTTCAGGGCCATTTTGTAGGTTTCACATGCAGTAGAGGGGAAAAGCACAAGCTTGCCATTTTCGTCCAGCTTCCGGTCGGTTTCGTTGAAGTGAATGTACTGGTAATGCTCGTCAAAGAACCGGATAGAGCTTTCGATAAAGGGCAGGTAGTCTGAAATATCCGCCCCACTGTAGAGGTGGTATTTCATAATCATAAAAGAGAAATCCAACTGGTTCAGGTAGAGATATTTCACGTAGGGTTCGGTTTGCTCGGTTGGGTCATCGAAGGGAGTGCGCGAGTGCTTGCTATTGCTATCAAACCAGCCCCAGGCCCAACCGAGAGGCAGCCCGAAGTTTTCGATTTGCTCGGTAAAGGAAGCTCCGGCGTGGCCCCAGTAGACTTTTGTTCGCAGTTCGGCATTACCGAGGGCTCTGCGGTAGAACTCAAATTGCGGCTTCATCATGTCGAAGTCACCGCTTTTCAACATCGGCCAGTAGACCAGGCGCTGGTTCTGAGCCGTAAAGCTGCCGCCGCCCCAACGGCGAAAGTCAGGGGTACGGGCTTCCCAATCCGGGCCGGGGATTACAAAACTAGGGTCGCTGGTAAATAAACCCCCGTTGAATTTGGTTGGATATTCGCCAAAAGCGTTACAGCCAAGCATGTAGCGAAACAGGTTGTAATTTCGCCCGACCTGCCAGGGTTTAGTATCTTGCAGGTGTCTGGTAGGGTCTACCGAAATATGGCTGCGCTCCCAGAATTCTTCCCACCACTGCCGGGTCCGGGTTTTGTGATCTTCAACGTCCGGCTCAGCCTGGTCAGCCAGGGCGTTTAAATTTCTCAGCCATTGTTCAACCATTTCGTACTGGCCGGTATGCAGGTAAAGCGCGGCATGGTGGGATTCTTTAGCCTCGGTGCTGACCAGTTTCCAGGCTTTGAAAGCTGTTCGCACATAAATGCCCTGTTCGTGCCCGGCAGGCTTCATGCCTCCTCCCCGCAGCAGACCGCCAAAAGTTGTGTTTAGCTGCGGATTCCACATCTGGTCCTTATAGGGCTTTAGGTTTTCCAGTTCCACCACCTTGTCAAAAGCCAGGTCGTCACTGCGATTGCGATGGTAAAAGACGACCGCATCGCCGGAGAAATTAACCTCATCGGGCCGGGTGACTACTTTGCCGGGGTAAGTTACCATACTTGTCATGGGCATGCGCGAGTCGCGTCCGTCCGGCACTTCGCGTTCCTCCTGCCGCCAGTTTTCATAGCGCAGTTCAGTTTTGATGGGGCGGTTGCTCTCGACTTCAATATGCACTACCGGACGGAAGACCTCTACCCACACTCTCACCCGTACCTCAAGGCCCTCCAGGGTTGCCCCGGTAATTTCCTGGTAACCTTCTTTAAGTTTTAATTCCTGGCTGAAAGCCGCTCCTTCTACAAAAGGGTTGGGTTCCAGCCGCAAGCGGACCCGGCCTAACTTTAGCATCTGGTTATTTTCATCAAAGCTGCCGCTACGGTCCACCAGGAAAAGCAAATCGCCCTGCTCTACCCAGACATTCAGGCCAATATCATGACCGCCGACCGGCATACTTTCACCAGAATGGCGGCTTTGCGAGTCCCACCTGATGTTATATTCTTCGATATTTTGCATGAAAAGATATACTCTTTCTGAAATTATTAAGCCTCAACCGGGTTACGCCGCTTAACGAGATAAAGATGTTCGCAGACCAGCACTGTTTCCTGGCGCTGGTTGGTCACTTCCACCAGTTCGGTAACGTAGCCGTGGTCCGCCCGCTTCGGGTGGTCGCGCTTTTCCTTGATGGTGGCCGAAACGGTAATGGTATCGCCTATAAATACCGGCCGGATAAAGCGTACCCGGTCGTACCCGTAGGACATGGCGTGAGGATTTATCGCCCCGGCTGTCATACCGACTGCCACACTCAGAATCAAAGTGCCGTGAGCCATGCGCTGGCCGAAATCCTGGGTCTTGCACCACTCGGCATCCATGTGGTGGGGGAAGAAGTCGCCGGTCTGTCCGGCATGGATTGCAATGTCGGCTTCGGTGATGGTGCGCCCAAAGGTGTGGCGGCTGAAGTTCAGGGAATAGTCCTCAAAATACTGTTCTTGAATCATGCCTGTTTCCTACTAATCTAGAAATAGCTTAATAAAAAGTTGACCTCAACCGGATGCCTGGCTCACCTATCGAGTTCGCCAAATTCAAAGGCCCGTTTCTCGGCAGCCGAGCGATAAGTTAGCTGGGCGACCTGCAAAGTTTTCAGATTATCCGCCCCACTGGTTATAGGCTCTCCGCCCGTCTGAATGGCCTCCATCAGCGAAGCCATCGGCCCGATAAAAGCATCGGGTATCCACATTTTGCTGAGTGGTACATTGTGCCATGTGGCGGAGGCGACTCCACCGGTCTGAAATTCCAGGGTATCGGGGCGGCCGGTTGGATAGTCATAAAGCAGGCCAATTGTGCCTTTGATAATCCCGGCCGTACCCATAAAGCGGAAGATGGCCGAAATATCGTCGCTCCAATTGGAGTGATTAGCATCAATCAGGATTTGCAAGCCGGTTGCATATTCCAGCACGGTTATAGTCTTGGTTTCGGCAATCGCTTTTTGGCCGGGGTATTTAGTATGGAACGAGGAAACGCGGGCTGGGTCGCCGAACAGGTAGCGCAGACTGTCAATATAATGAATGCTGTGGTACATTACCTCTAGCCGGGGGCTGACCGCTAACCAGGGCCACATGTCCCAGGGGGTTTTTACACTGACCTGAATCCGGGCATCGGTCGGTGCGCCCAGTACCCCGGCCTCAATTAGCTGGCGGGATACCTGGATACCGCTATCCCAGCGCATCTGCTGGTTAACGGCCAGCTTGACCCCGGCTAAACGGGCCAGTTCCACAATCCGCACCGCGTCAGGGTAATTGGTCGAGAGCGGTTTCTGGCAGAGCATGTGCTTCCCGGCCGCCGCGACCTGTTCCACTACCGCTAACTGGTGCTGGGCGGGTACCGCAATATCTACAATCTGTACCTGCTCATTAGCCAGCAGGTCGGCCAGCGAGCTTGCCACTCGTGGAATATTGTGTCTGGCGGCAGTCTGCTCCGCGGTTTCGCGATCAAGGTCGAAACAGGCGACAATATTAAGGCCGTTGGCCCGGTACGCCCGTAAATGGGCGTAATTTACAATCCCGCCGCAGCCGACAATACCTATGCCATAACCGGTTTCAGGCGGCAATGGTATTTCTTCGCTGACTTCATACCCACCAACTAGCATACAAAATTCCTTTTCTAAAGTCTGATACTCGCGGCTTCGGCCTGGGCTTCGTTTAGAATACTGCCGGTTGATAAACCGGTGTTGATAGCCTTCTGGACCGCCTGGTCAATTATCTGGGCCAGGCGCGGGAAATGGGGAGAGCGGGGCAGTTCACGCATAGATTGGTGCAATTCCGCCAGCCGGTAATAGAACGGAATGGCCTGGTTTACCTCAGGGTCGTTCCAGGTCGAGAAACGGCAGCCGATACCACCTTCCAGGGTGGTGAGGCGGTCCATTTCGGGCTGACTAACAAATCGCAGAAAAGCATAAGCTTCCTTTAAATAGCGGCTACCGGCCCCCACCGACAGGACCCAGTAAACATTCAGGGCGGCTCGGTTGTCCGCGCCTCCAACCGGCAGCGGCGCGACATCGACTTTCCCTTTGATGGGGCAATTTGACAGTTCACAGACCGCCGCAAAGCCGAACCAGTTAATCATCATTGCCACATTACCAGCCGCGAATAGTTCCCCGCTTTTAACCGAGTCAATTTCTTGCATGCCAGGTGGAGTAGCGCCCCGGTCATTTACTATCTGGCGGTAGAAATCGAGAGCGGCTGCCGCCTGGGGCGTATTGAGAATTATCTGGCCGTCAGGGCTGGTCAGATCGCCGCCGCGACTCCAGAGCTGTATACAAAAGTCATAGACCGTATTGTGACCGTCGGGAAAAGCGGCAAAGACTGTGCCAAAAAGATTCTGTTTGGGGCGAGTGAAGAAGTGGGCCATATCATCAAACTGGGCCCAGGTCTTTGGTACGGCCAGTTCGTAACCGTAACGGGCCGAAAAAGCGGCTTTTTCGGTCGGGTCTTCGAATAAGTCGCGCCGGTAGATAAAACATTCGGGGCCGTCGTGATAGGGAAGGCCGTAGACTGCCGGGCCGAACTGCTGCAACCGGGTCAGGGCCGGGGCCCAGCCCTGCGGATAATCCGCTACCGGTTCAGCTTGCATGTAGGGGGTCAGGTCCGCGAAAGCCCCACCTTCAACGCCTTCCGGCAGCCAGTCGGTATTGACGAAGGCAATATCCCAATCGCCGTTCCTCAGCCCCTGGTTGGTAAATAACGTTTCGTATAGTGGGTTAAGGTCCAGCGAAACGAATTCCAGAGGCAAGGAACACCCGGTAGCAGCCTGAAAGGCGGCGTATTGCTGCTGGATGGCACTCTCGAACGGGCCGAATTTGCGGATAGCGATGCGTAGAACTGCGTTGTTACTCATCATTGGGCGAACTCCCCTAGTTCAAAGGTTTCGTAGAAGGGCTAGAATTAGTTATAACTCAAATTCCTGACCGATTAACCGGTTGTGTTCCCCGATTTTCGGAGCCCCGGTCGGCGAGGTTAAAATAACCCCGTCAATGCGAATTGGGCAGCGCGTGGTGACCAGTTCCGCGCCATTGCCCCGCCGGACAGTCTGGGTCATATTCAGGACTTTGAAGCCTTCATGCTCAAGCAGCCTCGGCCAGTTCAGCACGTCGGCGCACCAGACATCGGCCGGTTCCAGGATGCTTAGCCAGTAGCTGGTACTCTGTGCTGCCAGGTGTTCGGCCAGGATGGCTTTTATTTCGTCCCGTTCGCTGAACCACCGTTTGGCATCGGTAAATTCAAGCAGGGCAGTACAGCCAAGTAACTGGCCCAGGCGCGGCACCGAACCCATCGCCAGGGCTATGTAGCCGTCAAGTGTGTGGTAGATGCCGTAGGGAGCGCCCAGGTAGGCGTTGGCATTATTAAGCTGGCTGCGCCGGGGCAGTTGCCCTCCGTCATTGAGGTGGGTAGTCAGCACCTCAAATTGCAGGTCCAGCATTGATTCGAGCAAACTAGCCTCAACCAACCCGCCCCGACCGGTGATTCCACGCCGCACCAGGCAGGCCAGGATACCCTGGGCCAGGTGCATGCCGGTAAACATATCGGCTACCGAGAGTCCCATCGGGACCGGACCCTGGTTGCCGTTTCCACTCAGCCAGGCTACTCCAGACAGCGATTGAACTAGCAAGTCTTGCCCCGGCTTATCCTTCCACGGTCCCTCGTTGCCATAACCTGAGACAGTCGCGTAAACGATGCGCGGGTTCAGGGCTTTTACCGCTTCATAGCCCAACCCGATGCGCTCGATAATGCCGGGCCGGAAATTCTGGATGAACACGTCCGCCCTGGCGATAAGTTTCTTGACCCGTTCCAGGTCGGCCGGGTCTTTCAGGTCGGCTGCGTAGCTCTGTTTGTTGCGGTTTATGGAATGAAAGAGGGTGCTGTCGCCGTCCAGTTCCAGGTTGGAAATATAGAGCTGGCGACAAAGATCTCCACCGTTGGGCCGTTCAATCTTGATAACCCTTGCGCCCAGGTCGGCCAGACGTAGGGCGCAGTAGGGTCCGGCCAGGAATTGGCTGAAATCAACTACCAGCAGCCCCTCCAGTGGGCGGCTGGCGTTAAAGGTATCGGGAAGAATTTCGTTACTTATCATTTGACTACGCTTTCACGATACAAAACATCTAATTCGGCCAGCGTAACCTTTGGATTTCCGCCTTCACTCAAATAACGATGGACCACCGGCCCGGCGTGGTCCTGGAAGTTGATATAGCCGGGATAGCGGGGCCGCAGATAGGCTTCATCCAGGGTTGGCAGGGTATCCAGAAAGAAATTATTACTGACCCGGTTAACAGCCGGGTCAACCCAGGCTCCGCGATGGCCCGGCTGGCCGCCACTTGTAAAGTACATGCAACGCTGGCACTCGCTCGAACCCACAAACCGGGTATAAGCCACTGCCTCCTCGACATGCTGGCAACGCCTGGAAATTGCCAGGCCAGTGCCGCCCAGGGTTGAGCGGAGGGGCTTTCCATTAAATGAAACTAACCCGGTAAAGCGCAAAGCGTGGCCGGTATAGTCGGGACGGGCGTAATTCGAATAGCCGTAAGAAAAAGTGCCATAAACCAGTTTATCACCGTTTACCAGAGCCTCGTAGGTGGCAATCGGGTTTCGGCGCAAACAGGCCGGGTCGCACAGGCTGACCAACTCGCGCAGGTTTTCCAGGGCGGCGCTTCCCACCTCATAACTGACTACCTGTTCCGGGCCGGTGAAGGGTTCCTCGTCCAGGGCCAGGCAAAGCATATAAAAAGCCATCAGGCTGTCTATCGGAATGGCGGGTAAAGCTACCAGGCCGCGCCGGGCCAGGGCCAGTAAATCTTGCCAGGTTTTTGGCACCTGGGCCTCGTAGCGTTCCAGCAGATCGGGCCGATAGGCGCTGACCGGGGTAGCGGCGTCTACTGCCAGAGCCCACTGGTGGCCGCCGAAATTATAGCTTTCATGGGAAACTCCGACGCTGTGGTCGGCCTGGTCGGCCAGGTAATCCGCCGGAAGGTACTCGTCTAACGCCAGTAAAGTTGGGTGCGCTGCGGCATGACCAGCAAAAGGGTGATCGATAATAAGCAGGTCGAAATTTTCGGCCAGCCGCTCAATCGGGTAATCCGCAAAAGCCTGGAGGGACCGTTTCTCCCATGTTATCTCGATGTCGGGGTACAACTCGCCAAACCGTTGAGCCGTAGCCAGCAAAGGCAAGATGCCCCGCGTGTGATTCCAGGTAATGCCGGTGAGTTTCTTGACAGCCTCCATTAACAGAACCCTTCCGGTTTTGCCGCATAACTGACGCTCAAAGCATTAAACATAATAAACAAATCCCCTGTATAATTAGGCAAAGTGATAACTGACTAACGAAAAACATTATAGGTTTAAGACTATTTACCCGTTAGTGAGTTGAACTAATGTTTGTTCCTTGATGAATATTATATGCACAGGTAAACAACATGTCAACAGTTAATTTGGATGACTTAGAGGCAGAGGGAGAGAATGGGCCAAATTATCGGGTTCCAGCTCTCGAAAAAGGGCTTGATGTATTAGAATGCCTGGCCGTCCAGGGGATGCCCATGACCCAATCCCAGTTAGCTCGCCAGCTTGAACGCGGGCCAAGTGAAATATTCCGCACACTCATGACCCTGGAACGGCGCGGCTACATTCAGCGCGAAGTGGAGTCGGGAGCCTACAGTTTGACCCTGCGCCTTTATGAAATTAGCCACACCCATTCCCCCTACGAGCAATTACTCCGGGCGGCCGCCCATCCCATGCGCGAACTGGTTACAAAAATCCGCGAGTCGTGCCACATGAGCATGATTAATAATGGAAGCTTGCTGGTGCTGGCCCAGGAAGAAAGCGCCGCCCTGGTGCGGATGTCTATCGCGATAGGCGGAACCTTTCCAGTACTTCATACCGCCTCCGGCCGCCTGTTGATGGCCCACCTTCCCCCGGACTTACTGGCTGAAATTCTCGAAAACAATTCGGAATATAACAGATGGACCCCTGCCCAGAAAGCCGCCCTTAACGACTGTCTTACAAAAATTAAAAAGCAAGGTTACGAGTATGTTTATGATGAAACCAATTCTGGGGTCCACGATTTAGCGGTGCTAATTGGCAGCGAAACTTCACGTATTCGAGCCGCCCTGACAATGACGGCCCTTTCCCGTAACCCGGAAACGTTTGTCGAGAAAGTGCTTCCAGCCCTGCGCCAATGCGCCGAGGCTATCGGACGCCGTGCCGGGATTATTGTATAAGGTAGCGGTCCGGGGATATTGCCTACCCAGGCGAAAGCAGTACGGTCATTGTTACAGAATAGATTTCAAAACTGGCCTCTACCTGCTTTAGTGCAGGTAGAGGCCAGTTTTTTCAAGTTAAACCGGGGAGCTTAAACCTCGATAACCCCCATACGGGTTAGAGAGCGTTCAAAAGATACATCAACCGAGTCATCCCCGGTAACATAACGCCACAGCCTGGCCCGCATGTTATGTTCAATCCGGGCCTCATTACCCTGCCACTCCCGGTAGCCTTTGTCAATTATCTGGGTAACTTCAGGGTCTTTATAACCGTCGAGGTTGAACAGGCCGCGCTGCTCCTGGCCCGGTCGCAACCGCAGCTTGAATACATAGCGGGTTTGGTCGGTGTAATTCGGCTGGGCGCAGTG
>JAYSYV010000953.1:0-4175 GCA_043727245.1 Chloroflexota bacterium
GCTGGAGAAGGCGGCATGATTGTCACCAACAACGAAGACCTGGCGAGCAAAGTCTGGGGTCTGACCAACCAGGGCCGCAAAAAAGGCGGAAAATGGTACGAGCATTACGTGCTGGGAGCTAACTACCGCATGACCGGCTTCCAGGGAGCTATCTTGCTGGCGCAACTGGAACGCCTGACCGCCCAGGTCGAACTGCGCCGGGGTAACGCGGCTATCCTGGACCGCGAGTTGCGAGCTAATCCACAGCTAGGTTTGTCGCCGCTTGGCCGGACACCCGACGCGACCAGCCACGCCTACCATATTTATGTCACACGCTACAATCCCGAAGCGCTGGACGGCCTTTCCAGGCAAGTTTTTGTGGAAGCCCTGGTAGCCGAGGGAGTGCCTTGCAGCACCGGCTATCCGATGGTTCTGGACGACCAGCCGATTTTCCACGAGGAACGCATGGCCGGGCGCGTTACAGCCGGGGAAGTGCCACATTCCCGCCAGGCGGTGGCCGAGATAGTCTGGTTCATCCAGCGAGTCTTGTTGGGAACGGAGCAGGATACCTACCGCTTGCTGGAAGTCCTGGAAAAAGTCAGGCACAGCCGGGAAAAGTTAAAGGTTAGGAAATAAATCTTGACCACCACCTCATTTTCACCGGAAGATACGAACGCCCCCGAAATCGGGTTTGGCATTATCGGCCTGGGTATGATTGCCCACAAACATGCCCAGGCCATCCAGGCTACCCCCGGTGCAAAACTGATGGCCGGACTTGGCACAAACCCAGGCCGGGCGGCTGACTTTGCGGCTAAATACGGCGTGAAGGCTTATACCGACCTGGACACTTTCCTGGCCCATCCGGGGCTATCGGTAGTAAATATTTGTGTGCCGAGCGGCGACCACGCCCATTTCGGCATGGCAGCGGCCCTGGCTGGGAAGCATGTCATGGTCGAAAAGCCGCTGGAAGTAACGGTAGAAGCCGCCGACCGGCTGATTGAAGCTTGCCGGAAAGCCGGGGTGAAACTGGCCGTAATTTCCCAGCGCCGCTTTGAACCGCACATTCAACGGCTGCGAAACGCAATTGAGGCCGGTCACTTTGGGGAACTGCTATCGGCGGACGTATTTATCAAGTGGTATCGGACCCAGGAATATTACGATAGCGCTCCATGGCGCGGCACTTACCGGCTGGACGGCGGCGGAGCGCTGATGAATCAGGGCGTTCACTACGTTGATGTGCTTCAGTGGTTGGTGGGGCAGGTAAAAAGCGTCCGGGCGATTACCCGCACAGCCGCCCACAATATCGAGGTGGAAGATTTAGCCCTGGCCCTGCTGACTTTTGAAAATGGAGCAGTCGGGGTGTTGGAAGCTTCGACTATGCATTATCCCGGTCTGCTGGAACGGCTGGAAATAAGCGGTCGTAACGGTACAGCGGTCCTGGAAGCGGGCAAATTCAAGGTTTGGGAATTTAAAACGCCACCGGACGAAGCGCCTGTCCAGATTGATGACACGGTAGGCGAAAGCGGAGCTAAAAATCCCGGTGACATCAGTTACCAGGGCCACGCCTACCAGGTAGCCGATATGGTAGCGGCCTTGCGAGAGAACCGAGAACCGGCCATTACCGGCGAGGATGGACGCAAACCGCTGGAAATTATCCAGGCAGTTTACCAATCGGCCCGCGAAGGCCGGGAAATATTTTTAACTCAGAAGTCAGAAAATGCAACTTAATACTACAAAGGAAATTTGTACGTGACCAGTCAAAACAAAGTTAGATTTGCCGTGATAGGTTTAAATCACGGCCACATTTATGACCAGGTAAACATTTTGTTAGAGGCGGGAGCCGAACTGGCCGCTTTTTATGCGCTAGAAGAAAACCTGGCAAGCACTTTCGCTAAAACTTATCCCCAGGCAATCCAGGCTGAATCGGTCAGGCAAATCCTGGAAGACCCGGCTATCCAGCTTGTGACTTCGGCGGCTATCCCCAACGAACGCGCTCCTTTAGGGGTAGAAGTCATGCGCCACGGCAAGGATTTTCTCTCCGACAAACCGGGCTTCACTACCCTCGAACAACTGGCCGAAGCCCGGCGAGTTCAGGCCGAAACAGGCCGGATTTACTCGGTATTCTATGCCGAAAGGCTGGGTAACCCGGCCACCTTGCGGGCTGGTGAACTGGTTAAAGCCGGGGCTATCGGTGAGGTAATCCAGACTGTCGGGCTTGGCCCCCACAAGATAAATCTGGCGATAAGGCCGGATTGGTTCTTTGAGAAAGAGAAATATGGCGGCATCCTGACCGATATTGCCTCGCACCAGATGGACCAGTTTTTATATTTCACCGGGGCGCAGTCGCCGGAAGTGGCCTTTTCGCAGGTGGCAAACTACCACCACCCCGAGCATCCCGGACTGGAAGATTTTGGCGATGTGGTTTTGCGCGGCGAAAATTGCAGCGGTTATGTGCGGGTAGATTGGTTCACCCCGACCGGGTTGCCGACCTTTGGCGATACGCGCCTGACCGTGATAGGCACAAAAGGTTATATTGAAGTTCGCAAAAATCTCGACCTGGGCGGGCGGCCCGGTGCGAACCATCTTTTCCTGGTAGACAGCCAGGGAATGCATTACGAGAATTGCGAAGGGATGGAAACGCCGTTTGCCCGGCAATTGCTGGACGATGTGCTGAACCGGACCGAAACGGCCATGAACCAGGAGTATTGTTTTCTGGCCTCAGAACTGGCCCTGCAAGCCCAGGCTAAAGCTGTGCCGTTGGGTTTCCTGGCTAAACCTCACTAGAATTTTAACGCATCAAAAAGGGTGCAAAGAGTTTGAAACAGACTCTTTGCACCCTTTTCATTTACTCGTTTAGCGGTCGGTTACGAGGCTGCCCCGGCCCCCTAATTGACGATAAGCCCGCTCGAACATTTCGGCGGCCCTGGCCGAGTTGCCAATCGCGCTGAGGGCGCGGGCATAGCGGAAATATATCTTACTGAGAAATTCCTTGGCGGGAGTATTTTCAATAAGCTGGACGGCTTCTTCAAAATAAGTAATCGCTTTTTCGTTATCGCCCTGGGCAGCAAGCAAACTGGCCCGGCTGCTGAAGGCGTGGCCGCGAATGGTCGAATCGACCTTTTCCAAACCCTGTTCCATTTCGTCGCTGTAGTGGCGGGCCTGTTCCAGGTCATCTTGTTCCAGGTACAAATCAGCCAGATGCATACAGGCGATAGTATGGTCCACCTGGTCGTTATGGTCGCTGGCCTGCTGTTTGGCCTGTAGAAATTGCTCCTCGGCCTCCGGGAAGCGGTGGGCTTCCAGAAGAATCAGCCCATAACCCGACCTCAATTCGGTCAACATCTTCATATCGCCCAGGGTTTCGTAGAGGGCCAGGCTTTTCCCGGCGTAGGCTTTGGCCTGGGCCAGGTTGCCGCTATCGCGGTAGGAGGCGGCCAGGTTCCAGTAGAGCAGGGCCAACTTTTCGGGGGTGGCCCCGTCCTCGGCCAATTGCAAGGCTCGTTGATACATTTCAACCGCTTCTTTGTCGTCTCCAAGCTGGTGTTGGAGCATCCCCAATTGGCTGTACACGGCCAGCCGGAAATGAAAACCCTTCATAGCGCCGTTTTCGACAGCTTGTAGAGCCTGGCGGAGTTGCTCGATAGCCAGCACCGGCTTGCCCTGCCGCATGAAAACCAGACCGCTAAATTGGCGGATGCGAGCCAGCATTTCCTGGTCGCCGGTTTTATCGGCTAAATCCCTGGCGGCATCCAGTTCAGCCAGCGCCCCGGCATAATCGGCCAGGTCCAGCGAAACCTGGGCCAGGGTAAAGTGGTACTGTTTGAGTTGTTCGACCCCAAGCTGGCGCACCCGGATTTTGGTATTTAGCAGGTGGCGGGCCGGTTCAAAGCGGCGCTGTTCACGTAGGATACGGGCCTCATACATCAACAAATCCCAGCGGGCCGGGGACTCCTGATCCATCGGTTCTTCCGGCGAGGGTGTGAAAGCGCTGGTGCTGGTGGTTTGGCCGGGGTGAATCCCGGTCAATAAATAACCGACCGTAACATTCAGGCGGCGGGCAATATATTCCAGGGCTTTGAGGGAAGGGGTTATTTTGCCGCGCTCGATTGAACTGATGTAACTTTTGGAGAAGCGTTCTCCTACCAGGTCTTTCTGACTTAATCCTTTATCGGTACGAGCTTCGCGGATTCGCAACC
>JAYSYV010000954.1:0-1258 GCA_043727245.1 Chloroflexota bacterium
GCGACGGCAATCCGGGCCGGGCTGCCAGGGATGAACTTAACATCGCCCACCTGGACCTGCCCGATAATCATCTCCCTGACCAGGAGGCCGTTTGTCACATACCAATCGGTATTCTGGTTAGCCGTGGGGTCGTTGATTTCCATGCGCGACTTGTCGAAATACTGGACTGCACGATGCTGACCGGAGCTATCCACGTACCATTCCATCAGTTCGTTGCTGAACGGCTGCGGCCCCCAGACCCACGAATAATCTGCTTTGCCCTGCTGGACGGCGTAATCGGTCCGGTTCCAGATTTTCTTAAAGGCCGGATTGGCGAAGTCGGCGGCACTTGCGGTCAACGTTGCCAGCATTAAAAGGACTAAGAGCATACTTAGCCTTAAAGACCACCTTGCAATACCCATAGGGTTCCCATCCTTTCGGTTATTACTTACCCAACTCAAAAACGCTTGTAGTCGTCCGATAAAACTACTGAGGCTAAAATTTACAAAATCCCTGCAAATTTTAAGTTAGATTTAACTGTTTAGTTTCAAAATCCAATACACCCGTAACATCTAAGTCTTACATTAGGTCGGAAAAGGCTATTACCTACTATGGCTATGTATATCTTAAATATAAACGTTCACTTTGTAGTGACTGGCTATTCCATAAACCCAAACTCTTAAACCTGGTTATAAAATAAATAGTGTCCTAAATATAATACGCTTACAGGGGAAAAGTTATTATGAGTGTTGTGCAAGAACCTGCTCAGGAATGAGTAATAAGTAAAAACTCGGCCTGCTACACTGGCGCAGAGTAACCCTTACCTGGCATCAAATCGGCCTGAGAGCTATTCTGTTATTATCGGCCTTTGGTGGCGGCGCAAATGGTCAGTTGTACGAATGCCGGGGTGTCCGAGATTTAATCTAAAAAGACCTTTGCCAGGCTAACCGGCAAAGGTCTTTTTTAATCCGAGGTAAGCTTTACTTATTTGCGGCCACAAGCCGCCCGAAGAATATTTAAAGTCCCCTGTCAGGGGCCAGCAAGTCTTTATATTCGGGATGTCGCCGGATATAGACCGATACAAACGAACAAAGCGGCACTACCTGGAGGTGATTGTCACGGGCATAGTCCAGGGCGGTCTTAACCAATTTGTTGGCAACACCCTGCCCACCGATGGAACGGGGTACACCGGTATGGGTAAAGATAATCTTCTGCCCATTAAGTTGATACTCGGCTACTCCCAGAGTACCGTTTATGTCGGTTTCAAACCGCTGGGCTT
>JAYSYV010000955.1:0-4173 GCA_043727245.1 Chloroflexota bacterium
TAGTTGCACCTTAGAAATTTATTTGCGGGAGCTTGGGTAAGCCAGGCTGAGAGGAAGACCGGCACGTCTTCGACCGTCCGAACCTGAATCCAGATAATACTGGCGCAGGGAAAGATACACTCCTTTAGCCTTAATTTGATTCATATGAATCAATATTTCGGGCTGATAGAAGGATTTGGTTTGAAACCGCCGGTCGCTTTAGACTGGCGGTTTTTGTTTTATAGCTTTCAAAGGGAGTGAGCCGTGACAGGGGAGAAAGTAGGACCAGGCCGGATAGCTTTGTGCGGCATCTCCAAACGCTACGGCGAATTGGAAGTTTTGCGCGACTTAAATCTGGAAATCAACGAAGGCGAATTTGTGACTTTAATCGGGCCGAGCGGCTGCGGGAAAAGCACCGTCTTTAATATCCTGGCCGGTCTGGAAACCGCCGATAGCGGCCACATCCAGGTTGAAGGTTTCCCCCTTCGACGTGTTTTCAGCTACATGCCCCAGCGTGACTCGCTGCTGCCCTGGCGCAATATTCTCGACAACGTGATTCTGGGCCAGGAGTTGCAGGGGGTTTCTAAAAAACAGGCTCGCACCGAAGCCCTGGAACAACTGGCTTTCTTTGGCCTGCATGGTTTTGAGAAAAACTATCCGTTCGAGCTTTCGGGCGGAATGCGCCAGCGGGCGGCTCTCTTGCGGACTGTCCTGACCCAGCGCCCGGTTCTGCTGCTGGATGAGCCATTCGGGGCGCTGGACGCGCTTACTCGCGCTCAATTGCAGGAATGGTTGAGCGAACTCAAACAGCGCCTGCACCGCACCATTCTTTTCATCACCCACGATGTCGAGGAAGCCCTGATCCTGAGCGACCGAGTATACGTCCTGAGTCCGCGACCGGCCCAAATTACCCTGGAACAGCCGGTCGCCCTGGACCGTTCCGGCTCGACTGAAATCGTTATCTCGCCCCGGTTTGTCGAATTAAAGGGCCGCTTGCTGGCTGCTTTGAAGTCCGAAGGGGCTATTTAATGTCCAGGTCACTCCGGCTCTTGAAGCAACTTGCTCCACCGCTCCTGCTGGTGCTGGCTCTTATGGCCCTCTGGCAGCTTTACGTTAGCCTGAGCGGTATCCGGCAGACCATTTTGCCGGGGCCGTTCCGGGTAATCGATGCCCTGGTCAATTTCTGGGATGTTATCTCGGAAAATCTGGTTTACACCCTGTTTGAAGCCACACTTGGATTCGGAATAGCCCTGGCTGTCGGCTTTGGCTTTGCCGTATTGCTGGACTATTCGCCAGTGTTAAGGCGGGCGGTCTATCCCCTGTTGGTCGCCAGCCAGACGGTCCCGATGGTGGCAATCGCTCCTTTGCTGATTATCTGGTTCGGCTACGATATTGTTCCGAAAATTATAGTGGTCTGGCTGGTCTGTTTCTTTCCAATAGTCGTGGCCGGGGTGGACGGTTTAGCTGCGACTGATAGCGAAACCACCCGCCTGTTTAAAAGCTTGCAGGCTTCGGCCTGGCAAATATTCTGGAAATTGCGCCTGCCCTCGGCGCTGCCGTTTATTTTCTCCGGGTTACGCATCGCTATTACCTATGCCATTGGCGGAGCAGTCCTGGGCGAATACGTAGGGGCCGAAAAGGGGCTGGGAATTTTCATCCAGCGTTCCAAAAATTCCTTCCGAAATGACCTCATTTTCGCGGCGGTCCTGGTGATAGCCGTGGTAAGTATAGGCTTGTTTTTACTGGTGACGGTTATTCAGCGCCGGGTGATGCCCTGGTATTACCGTCAGGAAACTATCAAGAAAAGAATTATTAAGTAACAAGAATAAAACGAGGAGAAGAATAGTGTCCCAATATTTTAGAAAATCAGGTATCCTGCTGGCTCTGCTTTTAAGCCTTAGCCTCTTGCTGCTAGCTTGTGGCGACAACACGGCTACCACGATACCCGCTACCGTTGCGGCCACAACTCCGGCTGCCAGTACCGCCACCGCGCCTACGACTCTAGCTGCGACTACCGCAGCGGCGACAACGGTAGCCCCTACAACTTCGGCAGCGACCACCGCAGTGTCTGCAACAACAGCAGCCGCTACCAACGCCGTAGCTACCAAGCTGACCCTGGCCCTGGACTGGGTTCCGAACACCAACCACACCGGGATTTTTGTAGCCCAGCAAAAGGGCTTTTACAAAGAGGCCGGGATTGACTTGCAAATCCTGCCCTATGCCGATGGAGCTATCCCGGACATCCTGGTAGGCGAAGGTAAAGCCGACCTGGGCATCAGCGGCGGAGATGGTGTGGCGACTTATCGTGCCGCCGGTCAGCCCGTAGTTTCGATTGGAGCGATTATCCAGCACAACACCAGCGGTTTTGCTTACCTCAACGGCTCCGGTATTACCAGGCCGCGTGACCTGGCCGGTAAACGTTATGCCGGGTTTGGGGCGGCCTACGAGGAGCCGGTTATTGCCGCAATTATCAAGAAGGACGGCGGAACCGACACCAAGATTCAAAACATTACGACGAACGTGGGCGGCTATCAGGCAGTCGCGGCCAAACAGGCCGATTTTGTCTGGATTTTCGCCGGGTGGGACGGCATCCAGGCCAAACGCGATAAAGTAGACCTGGGCATGTTCTTTCTCAAGGATACCGGCATCCCTGACTTTTACACTCCGGTCATCATTTCGAGCGATAACAATGTGAAGTCCAAAGCTGCCGCTCTCAAAGCTTTCATGGCCGCGACTGCTAAAGGCTACGATTTCGCGATTGCCAACCCGAAAGAGGCGGCTGACCTTTTAATCGCAGCCAATCCCAAAGGCACTTTCAGCGACCCGGAACTGGTCTACGAAAGCCAGGCTTATCTGAGCGCTCGTTACAAAGAGGATGCTTCTAAGTGGGGTCAGCAAACCCTGAAAGCCTGGAGCGAGTATCCTAAATTCCTCTATGATAACGGTGTCCTGCAAGACCCCAACGGCAAGCCTTTAAGCAAGGAATTGGACTATACCCGGCTCTTTACCAACGATTTTTTACCCTAGAAAGCAGCCGGTAGTCAGTAAATTTATTTTAAGCTGCTAACAGGTAAATAAAAGAGTGGCAGAGTTTGTTTATTTCAAACTCTGCCACTCTTTTAATGAGGCAATAATTTTACCGTAAAGAGAAATGTTCTTCGGACAGGCTACGCAGTCTTTCGGCGCTGGATTCGGCGGTAATATCACGCTGGGCATTACCGAGAAGCTCATAACCGACCATAAATTTGCGGATAGTAGCCGACCGGAGCAGCGGCGGGTAGAAATGGGCGTGAAGTTGGTGGTGCGAATAATCCTTGCCATCAGTCGGAGCCTGGTGGAAGCCCATCGAATAGGGGAAACTGACCTCAAAAAGATTATCGTATCGCGTGGTCAACCGCTTGAGTATTTCAGCCAGGCCGTTTCGTTGAGTTTCGGCCAGGTCGGAGATAGCGAGAGCCGGGCGTTTGCAGACCAGCAGCGTTTCAAAAGGCCACACCGCCCAGAACGGCACTACCGCCAACCATTCTTCGTTTTCTACTACTATCCGGGCTTTTTCCTTGAGTTCCAGCTTCACATAGTCTTCCAGCAGTCGCGTGCCATGTTCCGTCATATAGATAGCCTGAGCCAGTTGTTCTTTGGCTGGTTCATTGGGGATATATTCTTCGGACCATATCTGTCCGTGGGGGTGAGGGTTGCTAGCGCCCATCATGGCTCCCCGATTTTCAAAAATCTGGACGTGGTTAATGTAGGGTAACTTCCCTAGCTCGATATATTGCTCGGCCCATGCATCCACAACTTTACGGATTTCGGCTGGTTCCATGCGGGCCAGGGTCAGGTCGTGCCGGGGCGAGAAGCAAATAACCTTAGCTAACCCTCTTTCGCTACGGGCTACCAGTAGACCATCATTTTCAAAACTTGCTTGAGGAGTATCCGCCAACAGGGCCGGGTAATCGTTATCGAAGATGTAGACAGAGTCATATTTGGGGGTCTGGTTGCCCCCGGCCCTGGCGTTACCCGGACACAGGTAGCACTGCGGGTCGTAGGTTGGCTTTTGTTCCTGGGCCGTCTTTTCGACCTGCCCCTGCCAGGGACGCTCGGTACGGTGGGGTGATACCAGAATCCATTCACCGGTTAAGGGGTTGTAACGCCGGTGCGGATGTTTGAATAACTCGCTGTTCAGGTTTGCATCTTCCA
>JAYSYV010000956.1:0-4170 GCA_043727245.1 Chloroflexota bacterium
CCTGTGCCTTCGGTCAGATAGACTTCTTCCAGAAGCACTACTTCCTGGTTAACCGGCGCATTATTTTTTTGGCCGGTCCAGCCGATAGAGGAAGAAACCGGCACTACTTCCGACGACTGGCGCAAGTTGCGCCCGACCACCCGCACCTCGCTTATATCCAGGTCCAGGGCCGTTTCAGATGATTCCAGGTCTTTTTTCTGGTCGGCCAGGTGCTGGCCCGGCAACTTAAAGACCCCGCTGCCGACAAAAATCTGCTCGACTGACTGGGATACAAAAGTTTGCTCGTTGGTGGGCGCTTCGGGGTCGGTGGTTTGAATATCCAGGCTGATGAAAGTTTTTTCAGAGTCAGCCGGGGTCGGACGTGGAACCAGCCGGTTTAAATTGGTTAGTCGTTGCGGTTCCAGCCGGAAATCGGCCTCTACATCGCCAAACCGAACTACATCGCCGTCCCGCAACAGGACCGGTCCATCTGCCTGTACGCCATTGACAAAAGTTTTATTGGTGCTGCCCAGGTCATTGACGAAAACCCCGGCGACAGTTTTCTGGAAACGGGCGTGCTGGCGAGAAATCGAATTGCTATCAATTACAATA
This sequence comes from Chloroflexota bacterium, assembly GCA_043727245.1. Lineage (GTDB taxonomy): Bacteria > Chloroflexota > Chloroflexia > Chloroheliales > Chloroheliaceae > 54-19. The sequence goes on from JAYSYV010000956.1 coordinate 592, forward strand.
TCGTTGGCCTGGCCGCGCCCGACGGTTGCTTCTTCATTTTTGAAAAGGTAGCGTTGTCCGCCGCGTATGACCAGATAGACAAGATTATCGCCACCGGGTAGAGATGGCAGCGGAACAGGCTGTACCGGGCCGGATACGGGTGGCGGATTGACAACGGGCGGGCGAAAGGCTACGGTCGGCGGCACATTCAAGTTTGGAGTGGTAGTGATTCGGGCCGAAGCCGCCTGAAAAGGCTGGACCGGGAAAGGGAGCGGCGTTTGCGGAAAAGCGGGGGCCGGAACATCCAGCACGGTCAGGTCTTGATATATAAGCTCAGTCAGACCGACCCGAATCCGGTCGCCCTTTTGAATCGGTAAAGGGGTGGTCTGGCTGATAGGTTGGCCGTTGACCAGCGTACCGTTGACGCTGCCCATATCCCGGATGACCGGGCGGCGATCCGGTCCGCACAATATCTCCGTATTGCGGCGGCTGATGTTCTGAGCATCAATCCAAATCTGGCACTCCCGGCTGCGCCCGATTAAAACCGGCGGCTCGCCCGGCTCCGGCATCATCACGCTAATTTTCTCACCGGCTCGCGGCCCTTCCACTACATCAAACGCCATCATCTGGCGCAAGGGGTTGGATTTGTAACCTTTTATATCACCGCTCATCGAATCTTCCTCCGCCGCGCCCGGACCGAATCGGCCAATTCTTCTTCATCTCGTCCAATCGTTAAAAGTTCGGCAAAATAAGGCCAGACCAGAACCGCCGCAATACCCAGGGCAAAAAACCAAATTAACCCATCACCCAGAGTCTTGTCAATCCCCAAAAGCTTTAGACCTTCTATTAAAGGCACTCCCACCAGGCTACCCAGGAAAAGCGAGAACTGGAACATGGTAAAAAGAATGTAGACCGGCGTTAGAATGGCATACCAGGAATAGATGCGCTGTTCCCGACGCGAAACCCTAACCGGTTGAGAACGCCGCAAGACCCGGCGGCGAACATAAGTGAGGGCTTTGCGCCGCAAACCGGGAATTTCCAGCCAATCCATCAGGGCGAAATAACCGTCTAACTCCATTAATGGGTTGATGTTTATATAGACCAGCACATAAGCGATAGCGGCAATCTGGAAAAGGGCCGTCCGCATTTCCGGGTTAGCCGTAAATACAAGCAACAGGCAGCAAATCCCAGCCAGCAGAGCATTACTGGCCGGTCCGGCCAGGTTGACCACAATGCGCGGGCCACGTTTTTCCAGCCAGATTTCGTTGGTATTGACGAAGAAAAAAGGCCAGCCAAGTTGCAGCCCAAAGCCGCCGCTGATAACCCGTCGCCCATAGGCTTTACAGGCTAGCCCGTGAGCGGTTTCATGAATTATAAAGTTGAACAGCAAGACCAGCAGCAAGGCCCACCAGGGTAATGCCCCCGGTACGGTCAGAGCGCCCAATCCGCCACCCTGGAAAATGCGGACAATCCCAAATTCAGCCGCTGCCGGACTAAAGAAACCGTAATAAAGAAACGTGCCAAGCCCGCCCAGCAGCAGGGCTAAAAGTACAAACGTTACTGGGAACCAGAAAAAGACCTGTCCGCCGAAGTTGTAAAAGCGGTCAAAGAAATGGTCTATATGCTTGAATTCGTAACGCCAGTTAAATACTCGCCACAAAGGCCCATGCTTACGTTTGCCTTCGTTGGGGTCAATCAGCCGGGCATCAATGGCCGGGATTTCCAGGAAACTGGCCGCCTGCAACTGCCCGACCAGGTTGGATACGCCTTCCAGGTCCAGCTTTTTAAACTGGAGAAAGAAAGCCATCGAAAGGTCATTCAGGCTGTTGTCGCCATCCATCATGTTCCAGAGGTAATAGCTGCGGTCGCTCAGTTTGAAAAATTGTTCGCCAGCGTCCCGGCTCAACAAATAATAAGCCTCGCCGGTAGCGTTCTGCTGCTGGCTGACCTGGACCTGGGCAATGCGTTTGGGCCGGAAGCGTTTACTCAGACCTTTGGCGAAATATTGGCCCAGGTCATAGCTTTCTCCCAGCTTGAGAACCGCTTCCAACTTGTTGCGATAGAGCGCCAGCAGTTCGCAATCTTCGACCGCTTTAACCGTATCGGTCCGAGCTGTATTGGTCAATAGCGAAGCCTCGCCAAAATATTGGCCCGGTCCCAGGCGCATATCGGAGCGGACCTCGCCGCCACTGGTGCGGAAACTGACCTCGACCTTGCCGCTGCGAATGATATAGAACGCGCTGGCCGGTTCGTCCTGCTGCACAATCGTTTCGCCCTTTTTGAAGAACTTTGGCTTCATCTCGGCGGCGATTTTCGTCACCAACTGGGGCGGCATCAGCATAAAAGGCCCGACCCGATTGAGGACGGCTCCCAGAGGCAAGCCGGCCAAACCACCCCCCAGGCTGGCGACAGGGTCGCCGCTCTTTGCCAGTACATTCTCGAAGTCAGGCCGGGCCAGCACAAAACAGGCCACTTTGCGCTCGGCCCGGACAGTCATGGGGTAAGTTTCGCCTGCCGCGACGATACCATCGCCAAAGGTATCGCCTTCTTCCAGGGTCGCCAGAGGGCTTTCACGGCCTTTAGCATCCTCAACATAAGCTACTGCGGTCCCACTCAGCACCAGGAAAAATTCTTCAGCCGGTTGACTGCGTTCGGCCAGGACTTCGCCCGGATTGTAAACCCGGTAGCGCAAGCGATTCGCCATGGCGTGGCGGGTTTTTTCGCTGAGAGTACGCATTAACAGGGTCGCTCGCAGCCAGTTAGTAGCCGAAGCAGCCGAAACCTGCTGCTCGAAAAAGGTTTGAATGGCCCGGTTGCGGCTAAATTCCCGCCTGTATACATTTTCTTCCAGGCGCAAGGCCCGCACCGCTGTAACCGCTTCCAGGCGGTTGGCAAAGCCCAGGTCTTCCATGAGGGTGCGTTCGCCAAAGACCGAACCGGCTTCCAGTTCGCCCACTACCAATCGCTGCCGTTCATTCAAGGCTCGCGAGATAGTTACGCGGCCTTCTAAAATCGCCAGGAAAGCCCCCCGGTTATGACCTTCCCGAATGATTTCCTGACCGGGTTTATAATTCACTTCTTTGAAATGAGGGACCAGCAGCGTGAAAGACTGGCTATCCAGTTCATCAAAAGGGGCTATCCGGTGCAACGGGTGCATGACCGCCTGGTCTGTGGTAGTGTTCCGGTTATACGAAGGCCGCAGCGTTTCCTCGGCGGCATCACTATCAGCCGGAACGAAAGCGGCCTGTAGCAATTCTTTGGTCCGGCCTGCCGGGTCAAGCTGGTAGACCACCGGCTCTAACAAAGGCAGCGCCAGGCTGTTGGAGGAAGCTTCCGAATCCGGTTCGGCTTCTTGCAGGATAAATTCAAAATCACCAAATTGCAAGTGGTCACCTGGGTGCAAGACGGCCAGTTCGGTGACATCACGCCCATTGAGCCGCGTACCGTTGGCCGAACCCAGGTCCGAGAGCAAAAAGCGGTGGGCCTCAAAAAAAAGACGAGCATGGCGGCGCGAAACCGAGCGGTCCAGCAAACGCATATCATTATTTTCGGCCCGGCCAATCAAGACCTGGCGGTCGGACGGTAAAGCCAGCGCCTGGG
>JAYSYV010000957.1:0-1255 GCA_043727245.1 Chloroflexota bacterium
TATCTGGCAAAGATTACAGCTAAATGTTAAAATTGACCCATGATAAAGAATCCTTTACCCCGGCTGGATAAAGCGCCCGCTATTCGCGCCCAGATACTGCCTTTCTGCCGCCTACAACCGGGTGAAATCTGGCACGACCCAATTTCGGGCCACCGGGTCGCCTGTGCCGATGCCACAAACCCGGCCCAGGTCGCCCAACTGATGGGCCAGGAAACCGCCCGGTTAGCCGTTCACGACCCGCCTTATAACCTGGCGGCCTTTGAGTTACGCAGCCTGGAGAGTTATGTCGAGTGGTGTCTGCTGTGGATTGAAGTAACCCGGCAGTACCTGGACCGGGATAGCAGCCTGTATCTCTGGCTGGGAGCCGACCAGACCGCCGATTTTCAGCCGCTACCGGACATCATGCTTCTGATGCGAAAAACCCCTTTTCAGGCCCGCAGTTTTATTACCATGCGTAATCAACGCGGCTACGGTACGCAGACCAACTGGATGGCAGTTCGCCAGGAATTGCTTTATTACACCCTGGGAGAACCGCCTTTTCAGCCGCAATATACCGAAATCCCCAAAACTTTGAGCGGATATTACAAAAAGATTGACCAGGAGTTAATGGACAACCTGGAACGAGGCCGCGCTCCGACCATAAGAGCCGGTAACGTCTGGTTCGATATTCAGCAAGTCTTTTACCGCATGGAAGAAAACGTCAACGGTTGTTACGCCCAGAAGCCCTTAAAATCCATTGAGCGGATTTTGTTAGCCAGTTCGAGGTCCGGCGAACTGGTCCTTGATTTCTTCGCCCACTCCGGCACGACCTTGCTGGCAGCCGAACGGACCGGACGGCGCTGTTATACAGCCGACCTGGACCCGATTTACTGCGAAATAAGCATCCGACGACTCGAACGTTTCCGGGCAAGCGGCAAGACCGGCTGGCAAAATGACCATCCTTTTTCCAAAGAACTGGCCGAAGTGGTTGACCCGGCTGCAATCCGTGAAATAGCTGGGGCTGCCGAATTGACCGAGTAACCTTTTCAGGGGCGCGTTGACGCTAGGTCGGTTTACTGCTAAAATCAGCCTCGATTGGTCGGGTTTTGAACCTGGTGCAGGTGGGGTAGATTGGAAGAATTTCCCATTAAGAATTGACTATAAAGGAACGGAGTAGCATCATCAGCCAGGAGCAGACCGGGCAGGTCAGTCAGCTAAACCAGGATTCTTTAAGGCCAGCACCGCCGGTAGCCGGGCGTGGCTGGCTTAAATTAAC
>JAYSYV010000958.1:0-4166 GCA_043727245.1 Chloroflexota bacterium
TACCTGATGCCTTCGGTTTCGGACCGGCCTTACCCCAGTTGATGCGGGGCAGTGGCGTGGAGTACTTCATGACCACGAAGCTTAGCTGGAGCCAGGTCAACCGCCGTAGCAGTTCTAAAAGTGTTAATTAAAGCTCGACATAGGAGATTAACTATTGGTTGTCCTCGATAAGGCAAATCATTGAAACGGTTAATGACAAACTGGTCCACGCTTTCCGGCTTGAGCGGGAACGGCCGCACGACTTAGTGGGGTTTATAGCCCGGTTTGCGGTCAAATTGGCCTTACGTAATTTCTGTTTTTGGTTTAATCGCCAACTTGACCGACCCGGTTTAGCTTTTGCCGAGTTGATTGACTGGTAATTAATAACATTTCACACCAAACGTTCTAATACTTAACTGCCGTAGCTGATTCGGTAGATGGCCCCGGCTATATCATCGCTGACATAGAGCGCACCATCCGTACCAACCAGCGGGAAGACCGTCCGGCCCCAGTACTCGGTTTTCTGGGAGTTAATCCAGCCGGTAGCGAAGTCCGTCACACCTTTCTGGAGCTTGCCAGGCCGTGTAGACACGAAACGAATACCATCGCCAAAGATAGGCGAGGTTTCGCTGGTTGCCGAACCGTGTTGGACCACAAAAAGGCCGCCCCGGTAAACTTCCGGGAACATATTAGCGTTGTAAAAAGTCAGGCCGAGTGGAGCCACGTGGGCCTGGAGGCTCAACAAGGCCCGGTCTACCTTGTTGGCGCAGAAGTCATCTTTGCCCGCGCCGAAATCGGGGTCGGGTTTGGGTGGATTGGTCCCCGCGCAGTAAGGCCAGCCGTAATTGCCTCCATCTCGCAGCGGAGTGAGTTGTTCGGGTGGGTAAGTATTGCCCAGGCCGTTGCGCCCGTTTACCGCCGCCCAGAGCAGGTTTGTTTTAGGGTCGAAGCCGATAGCAACCGCGTTGCGTAGTCCGGTGGCGTAAGCGCGTCCGCCTGTCCCATCGGGATTGTACTGCCAGATAGAGGCTCGTAACGGGTCGGTTTCGATGCAATTATCGCAGGAGGAACCAATCGAAACATAAAGCTTACCATCGGGGCCAAAGACAATCGTCCGGGTGTTGTGACCGGTGGCGACCCCTGTTTGACCGGACGGTAAATTGCCGATGATGGTCTGGGCCGGGCCGCGTGGTGTCAAGTCCCCGGCCTGGTAGGGGTAACGCACGACCTTTGTTTCCATTGCCACATAGAGGTAGCTTCCGTAAAAGGCGATGCCGTGGGGATACGGCCCGATATTTTCCACATAGATGCGGGTTTCGTCGGCAATGCCATCATTATTCAGGTCGCGGATAATCTTAACCTTGCCGCTGCCACCGCCGCCGTTGAAGCGTTCGGTTACGAAAATATCGCCGGTAGGGGCCAGGGCCATCAGTCGCGGGTCGGTCAGTCCGGCTACAAAGACGCTGATTTTGAAACCGGGCGGCAAATTGATAAGGCGGTCCTGCTGGAAAGGTAGCGTCCGGTAGCGGTCCGGCACGACTATTTTAGCCGGTACGTTGTTGGGCGACGGGTCGGGATATGCGAATCCGCCTACAATCTGGTTGCCCAATAGGCCCAACAAGACATCGTAGGGCGTGCCTTTAAACTCAGGGTGATATTCAAATTTGGCTCGCTCGAACCATTGGGTAGTATAAAGCTTGCCATTGGAACTCATTTCGGGGAATTCTTCGGTGATCGGGTAGCCGAAAAGGGCCAGGCCCCCATGACTTTCCCAGTAAGTTTTGAAAGAGTTTGCCATAGTGTGACCGGTTGGAGCAAAATAAGTGGTCGTAGTGGGCAGGCGCGGGTCGCCGACACTCTTAAAGGGCGTTTCGCCTTCTCGTCCGATGGTTAGCTGGCGACCCAACAAACCTAACAGCACCTCGTATTGAGTGCCTTTAAATTCAGGATGCCACTCGAAACGGTTGCGTTCGAACCACTGGACGATATAGGTTTTCTGGTCGGCGGGATTCACCTCCATTATTTCCGGGGTAATCGGATAGCCGAATTGAGCCAGGCCACCGTTAGCCTGCCAGTAACTCAGGAAACGATGTTCATTCGAAAGGGCTAGATTGGTTTCCTTGAAGAATATACTCTCGGCGGCCTTTACCGGGGCTGGACCGTTCGCTATTGCACCCAGCGTCAGGCTAGCCAGCAAGACCACCAGCCAGACCAGGGCCAGGCGGAACCGTACTCCGCCCTCTTTGGCTAAAAAATTTCCCACGTGCTTATCCTTTTCTATTCGTCCTGGCCCGCTAATTCAGTAGCCAGACTACTAAACCGGGTGGCCTTACATACCGGGCATATACCATTTTTATATAAACGGGTAAGGATATAAAAAGTTCTGGGTTGAAAGTGGGGTAAAGCTGAATTGGATTTGAAATTACCGGCGGGGCTAAACTTTATTAAAGCCTACCGTCCGAAAATCGCTTATTTGGCTTCTGACCTCGGCGGTTTCCGGTAAGGCATTGATGGCCGGAATAGTGGCTACCGCGTAGGGTTTCGGTATATATTGGGCCTCATTGTGGGACAACACAATCCAGCCGCTGCGGCCTTCCTGTTTATAATTCCACGCTTCGGTAGCTACGACCCTTTCCAGGAAAAGCAGACTGGCGAATTTGGACTCCATTTTACGGGCCAGGAAATCTTCTGAAAGGGCTAATTCCTGGCGGTAAAGTTTAGCTAAATCATCAATCTGGCGCGGAGTCAGGTTATCGTATTCTTCAACTCTGGCAATCCGGGCGTGGCCCATTACCGACCCGCCGCTGAGTTTGAAGTAAACCAGGTCGCCGACGGCTATCTGCCCGAACGGTACACTCTTAACCCGGCTGAAACGTGACTCAATGGTTTTCTGACCCGACAGGATTTTATCCAGGACGCTTTTATGACTCAAAATGGCAATGTGACTCGTCATCGTAAATACATTCCTGCTTTCACTCACACTAATTACATTTCAACTATTAAAATAAGAGTTTTGAAAGCCTTAATATTTAATATATAATTGTTATTATTATAACATCTGTTTCATTACTTGCAATAGGCGCTCGACTTCCTCTACCGCACCGGGAACGGGTTCGGGTAGATCCGCCGGGTCGTCGTGTAGTGCCAGATAGCGTTGGCCCATCTCATTTTGCCGCCCGGCCAGGTTAGCCACCAGGATAGCCCAGCAGCGAGCGACCGCCTCCGGTTCGTAGCCTCCGCCGCCCACTACCAGAAGCCGCCCCTCGCACAGCCGTTCGGCCATGTCGCGGGCTTTTTGGGCGACCTGCTCATAGACTCGCGTGGAGATTTTAAGCCCAACCATGCGGTCGGTGTAGTGGGCATCAGTGCCATATTGCAGGATAATCGCCTGGGGCCGATAGGCTTCGATCTGGTCCAGGCCAATTTGCAGCAGCGGCAAGTATTCTTCGTCGGTCGCGTAACGCGGCAGCGGCAGGTTTACCGAATAACCCCACCCGGCCCCGGCCCCGCGTTCGCTCAGAGCGCCGGTTTTGGGGAAAAAGCGGCCATCGTACTGGTGAATTGACACTTTAAGAACCGGCTCCTGGTAAAGTAAATTCTGCGTACCGTCCCCGTGATGACCGTCCACGTCCAGGATAGCAATCCGCGTATAGCCGTAATTCTGTTGCCAGTAGCGGACCGCTGCGACAATATCGTTAAAAATGCAGAAACCCGAAACACGGTCGTAATGAGCATGATGCAAACCACCAGCCCCGTGAAAGACCTGTTTAGCCTGGCCTGAAGCTATCAGTTCAGCCCCGACCAGGGTTCCACCGACTGCCAGCGCCGCCCGGCGATACACTCCGGGCCAGGCCGGGGTATCGTTCCGGTCGAACATACCGCTGCCCTGGGTGTCCATTTCCCTGATGTGCCGGATATGCTCGGGACTATGGACGGTCAAAAGCTCGGCTTCGGTTGCTTCCCTGGACCGGATGACCGGAATAAAGGGCGAGTTAAGCGGCCCGCCAGCGTAGGTAGCCGGGTTATACTTCTGGGGATGGTCGGGAGAGCCAGGCGCAATCAGGCCCAGTTCTATAAATTTATTCATCCCGGTCCGGTAGCGGCCCCAACTACGAGTCAGGCGCGAAAAGCCCCGGCCATCGTACATTTCGTGGTAAATAATTGCTACCGGGCAGGTCTGCGGTTCA
>JAYSYV010000959.1:0-1253 GCA_043727245.1 Chloroflexota bacterium
GGCTGACCACAATAATTTGCTGCAAGTAATGGCACTGGCTGCGGACCGGTTCAAGCAAGGCCAGGAGCGGCTCAGAAACAATCGCAAAGACCGCCCGGCTGTCGTTTAGAAAATATTGATAATCAGCCGGTTTCATGAGGGTGTTAGTGGGAATCGGTACTGCCCCGATTTTCATTCCGCCAAAGAAGGCCGCCGGGAATTGCGGGCAATCCAGCAGCAACAGCAAGACCCTTTGTTCCCTTTGCAAGCCCAAATCTCGCAAGGCGTGGCCGGTCCGGTTGACCATTTCGGCAACCTGCCCGTAACTTATTTCCTGCTCTTCATAAAAAATGGCGGTCTTAGCGTCCCGGCCTTCGGCCAGGTTGCGGTCAACAAAATAAGTCGTGGCATTGAAGATAGGCGGCACATTGACGACCGGACGGGTTGAAACTGTATCTAACGAACCGGGTTGCGACATCTTTGTCCTCCTGCGGGGAGTTAATTATCAATGTTTTTGGAGCCGTGGTTGACCGGATAGGAGGTAATGATCGTACCATCATTGCCCACAACCGTAAAGACATCTTTGTTGCGGCCAGGAATGGGATAGCTGTAGGAGAGGCGGTCATTGGCTTCGTTATCCGGCTTTGGGTCGGTTAGACTTTTCTGGATCAAGTTGATTACTTCCTGGGGCGTTTTGGTCCCGGCGTCCAGCGGAAAGGTCGAAATAGTTCCACCATCGTACCAGATTCCGTTGACATGCTTGCCGTAAATGTGGGCCCAGCCATAATCGCCACCATGCCCGCTGCCCCGGCCATAAGTCAGCTTGACCTTGCGGCCATTAATGTCGCTAAAGCTGCGTATCAGGGTTTTTTCAGGATATTGGTTGGTCAGGCCTGGTTCAATTCCAGCGGCGGCGGCTGTAACGGTTTTACGGGGGCCTTCGATACTGGGCCGGGCTTGGACGGTCATTTCATTTGAATTGACCTCGCTGACATCTCCGCAAGCCCCTAAAAGGCCGGTTAGCAACGTTAGCGCGGTGAAAATTAAGCCTAACCCACCACCCACTCTAAGATTTTTCAAACCGGTTAATCCTTCTAATTTGGCTGGTGTCTGATCGCTGATTCATCTTAACACTTTTAAAAAATGGGCGCAAGAGACCTATTTCTTAGCTTCATACCGGGTAATACTGTCCTGCTTTACGGTGTCCTACTTCAAAGAACGTAATTTTGAAAGTAAATTTTGCAACAGGCGGGGCGTGTTACGGCCCTGCTTCA
>JAYSYV010000960.1:0-1253 GCA_043727245.1 Chloroflexota bacterium
TGATATTGCAAAGCTGGCTAAAAACGTTGAGCCTGTGCTGGCGGGTATTGTTAATAATATTATTTACTGGTTTACTAAAGACGGTGGGAAGAATACTAAGAGTATCTTTGACTCATTCTGGTCCTGGACAAAGGGCGCAATCGACATAGGAGCCAAGTTCACTACTGATATTCTACCCCACCTGATAGAAATGGAAGGCAAAATATCTGAAGAGTTCAGGGGCGGGGCTTCTAAATTCATGAGAGCTTTGGAGGATGGGGTCGGCACATGGATAAGGACCGCCGACGGCAAAGCCTGGTTCAACCTGGGGACTTTCATTGGCAACTGGATTTGGGAGGGCGTTAAAACGTCGCCCCTTTTCCTGCTTTTGGACAACCTCTCTAAGCTTGTGCCAAGCCTACCGCCTATCATCCCAACGAATAAACCATTCCCCACATACCCTGGCAGGGCCGAGGGCGGTTTGATAGAACGTACCGGCATGTATGAGGTTGGCGAATTAGGGCCGGAGCGGGTTTTTCTATCACAGGGGAATTACGTTGCAACCGCTATGCAGACCGCCCAGATGCGTACCGGGCAGTCTATAGTTAGCGGCAACCGGACAACTAACAACAATAACTCTCAGACCGGGCATAGCGACCACTATAACCTCACTTTGAACACCTCAAAAGCAGAGCCAACGCTGATCCAAACCTTTGCGGTTATGAAAGCTTTACGGAGGCGCTCATAGCGGTTTAAGGCCCAGTATAGCCTGATTGATAGCCGCTGAAACTGTGTACAGGTATTCCCGGTCTTTGGACTTTAACATATCAGCGTCACCGGACTGGCTTCCTAATTTTAGGACATAGTAGGGCTTTTCCAGGTAGAAACAGGCTCCGGCTCCAGCCAGGCACAGAACGGCGATTCCCAACCCGGCCAGAGTGTCGAGAGTGGCCCCCGCTCTAAACTCTCGCATCACGGAAAGCAGGATAAGGATACCAACCGTCATAAGGATAGAGGGGTAAAGCTTATTTACAGGTATCTCGGTCACATTTACCGAGGTCAGCCTGGTCAGGTAAAAGGTCTTCGGGCCGAAGATAGCCCTGGTAGCTGTAATAGTTAGCCCGGAGGGGTCCGAGTAGTAAATAGTTTCTTGCGGTGTGGGTTGCTGCTGGTATGCGTATTGTGACATTACGGGCGGCTCCTGCAAAGGTTGTTGAAAGTAGTAGTAGAGATAACTATATGTACCTTGAAATTACAATTGAGTCAATAGCTTT
>JAYSYV010000961.1:0-1252 GCA_043727245.1 Chloroflexota bacterium
GGGGTTCCTTCGGCTACAATCATGCCGCCTTTGTTGCCGCCTTCCGGGCCAATGTCTACAATCCAGTCCGCCACCTTGATAATATCCAGGTTATGCTCGATTACCAGTACCGTATTGCCGGTTTCAACCAACCTCTGCATAATATCAATCAACTTGGCAACGTCGTGAGTGTGCAGGCCGGTGCTGGGTTCATCCAGCAAGTACAACGTTCTCCCGGTGGCCCGCTTGGAAAGCTCGGTCGCCAGCTTGACCCGTTGGGCCTCTCCGCCGGAAAGGGTCGTGGCCGGTTGGCCCATCCGAATGTAGCCCAGGCCCACGTCAACCAGCGTATCCAGTTTGTTTTTGATACTTGGGACATTGGCGAAAAACTCGCTGGCGACCTCGACCGTCATATCCAGCACATCCGATATATTCTTACCCTTGTAATTAATTTCCAGAGCTTCGCGGTTGTAGCGTTTGCCGTGACAGACTTCGCAGGGTACATAGACATCCGGCAAGAACTGCATCTCGATTTTGATAATGCCGTCACCCTGGCAGGCTTCGCAACGTCCACCCTTGACGTTAAAGCTGAAGCGGCCCGGCTCGTAACCACGTGTCCTCGAATCCGGCACTTTTGAATATATATCCCGGATCTGGGTAAAGACCCCGGTATAGGTCGCCGGGTTCGAGCGTGGTGTCCGGCCAATCGGAGCCTGGTCAATCTCGATAATCTTGTCTATATTTTCCGTACCCAACAGCGTGTCATGCTCCCCGGCCTTTTCTTTAGAGCCGTACAACAGGTGAGCCAGCTTGCGGTAAAGGGTATCGGTAATGAGGGTACTCTTGCCGCTACCGCTCACCCCGGTCACGGCAATGAACTTGCCCAGCGGGATATTCAGGTCAATATTTTTCAGGTTGTTACCCCTGGCCCCTTTCAGGAGCAGGTTCTTACCGTTGCCCTTGCGGCGGAAGGCTGGCATCTTAATTTCCCTGGTTCCAATCAAATACTGGCCGGTAATCGAATTCGGGTTCTGAGCCACTTCTTCGGGCGTACCACGGGCGATAACTTCGCCGCCGTGAATACCGGCCCCCGGTCCCATATCAATCAGGTAATCGGCCGACCGGATCATTTCCTCGTCGTGTTCGACCACAATCAGGGTATTGCCCAGGTTACGCAGTTTGAGCAAAGTATTAATTAGTCGGGCATTATCGCGCTGATGCAGTCCGATGCTCGGTTCGTCCAGGATATACAAGACCCCCATCAAGCTGCTGC
>JAYSYV010000962.1:0-4157 GCA_043727245.1 Chloroflexota bacterium
TTGAAAAAATACAAAAAGATTACCCTAATGCCCTCTCTGAGCGAGAATGGCAGCTAATTATGCCACATCTGCCCGAAGATAGTCTACTGGGCCGACCTCGCGAACACTCCTGGCGCGAGATAATAGACGGCATTTTCTACATATTACGCTCTGGTTGTCCCTGGCGCTATATGCCCCACGACTTGCCCCCGTGGCAAAGCGTTTACCGAGGTTTCCGAAAACTAGGCGATGCCGCCTTTTTTTGGTAAAAGCTAAACGAAAGTCTCAGTGTCGAAGTCCGGCTCAAAGAGGGCCGCAGGACCACGCCAAGTGCCGGTGTAATAGATAGTCAAACGATCAAGTCAACCCCAACTGGTAGCTTTCATGGTTACGATGCCGGTAAGAAAACCGTCGGTAGCAAACGCCATATTCTGGTGGATACAATGGGATTACTTTTAGGAGTAGTAACCCACTGTGCCAGTATAGTCGATTGCAACGGCGCAAAGCTAGTATTCGACCGGGCCAGCGAAAGTATTATGACCAACAGTCTTGAACACATCTTTGCTGACGGCGGGTATGACCGAATTTGTAGTTACGCAGCGGCCAATGAACACAACTGGCGTTTAGAAGTGTTGTTAAAACCAGCCGAAAGCAAAAGTTTCGTGGTAATAAAGCGGAGGTGGGTAGTGGAGCGCACATTCGGGTGGTTGTCCGCCAACCGGCGTTTAGCCCGTGATTATGAGCGTTTACCTGAGAGTAGCGAGACTTTAGTTTATGTAGCAATGTGCCGGTTGATGCTTAAACGCTTGACTAATTATTAGCCTACTTTACCTTTATGAAACAAGCTCTAACAATAGGTCTGTACTAAACAAGCAGAGCCGAAATAAAAAGAGAGGTCTATCAGGAGCGACCCTCTCTTTTTATTTTAGCAGAAATTTTGGTGAAATCCGATAAGTAAACCGATTCGCAAAGAAATCTTTACTAACCGGTTAATTAACCAGCGCCTGGTTGGGATTATTGGCCGGTTGGGCCTGGTGTTCAACCTCGACTTCTTCAGCCTCGATAGTTATGCGGGGCAGCCAATCCAGGAAGGCAGGCATATACCAGTTCCACTCACCTAGCAGACGCATTACGGAGGGCAGCAGGATACAGCGGATAATGGTCGCGTCAAAAAACACTGCGACGGCCAGACCCAGGCCCAATTGGCGAATAATAACCAGTTGCATGGTGACAAAGACCGCAAAAACCACCACCATAATAGCGGCGGCGCTGGTAATCACGCCGGAAGTTACGCTGATGCCTTTAGCTACGGCCTCGTTTGAAGATAAGCCCCGGTCCCGCGCCTCTTTAATCCGGGTCAGGATGAACAGGTGATAGTCCATCGAAAGGCCGAACAAAATGGTGAAGATAAAGACCGGAACCCAGCTTTCGATGACGGCTGTTTGCTTGATACCCAGCAGCGAGCCGAACCAACCGTCCTGGAAGACCAGCACCAGAGCGCCATAAGATGTCCCGGTCGAAAGTAGGTTCAGTAGAATGGCCGTGATTGGAATGACGATAGAATGGAAAGCGATTAGCAAAATCAGGAAGCTCAAGCCCAGCACGAAGGCAAAGACCAGCGGCATCGAACGAGTATAAGTGTCCACCACGTCCACGACCAGGGCTGAATTGCCCCCTACGTATGCCTGGACTCCGCTCAAACCCTGGATATTGGCCGGGACTATTTCCTGACGCATTTTCTTGACCAAATCCTGGTTGGCCTGGTCGTTCTCGGAACCGCTCATGGTCCAGACGACTTGCCCGGCCACCCCGTTAGGTGACATATTGATGCTGGAAGGCTGGCTCAGACCTTTAATTTGCAGACCGGCCTGTTGCAGTTTTTCCATAGCGGCCTTAACTTCCGGCTTGTTGGCCTGAGTCACCACCACCGTAAGCTGCAAGGTAGTACCCTGGGGCCATTTCTGACCCATAACCTTGATGGCCTGGACCCCCTCGATTGAGTCGGGGAAGCTGTCAATATCAATCAGGCCCAGCTTCAGGTGCAGCACCGGGAAAGCGATTGCCAGCAGCAGGACGGTTGAAATCAGGCCCAGGATAACCGGCTGCTTCATTACTCCGCCGACCAACCGGCTCCAGAGGCCGCTGCCTTCATCGCGTTCCCGGCCAAAATAGGGGATGCGGCCCCAGTTGATGCCGTTGTCCAGGATAGAAAGGACCGCCGGTAAGAAGGTCAGGCTGCCGATAACCGACATCAACACGACCCCGATAGTGCCGATAGCCATCGAGCGGAAAAGCGGGTCGTCCAGGATGAACAGTCCGGCCAGCGAAACCATTACAATCACGCCGCTAAAGAATACCGCTCGCCCGGCGGTGCTGCTGGCGACCTCAATAGCGTGCAGTTTGTTGCGGCCCTTGTGCCTTTCATTGCGGAAGCGGGTAATCATAAACAGGGAGTAATCTACCGCGACAGCCAGACCAATCAGCACTACTAGCTGGGTAGCGTAGGGACTTACCGGCGAAATCACCTGCGAATAAATGCTTAGCAGACCGAAAGCGGCCAGTAAAGCGGTAATTGCCAGGACTAAAGGAATCACGGCAGCGGAAACCGCGCCGAAAGCCACCAGCAGGATTATAAAGGTTAGCGGAATGGTAATTTTCAGCGAATTATCGAGATCGTGGTTGACGATTTCGTTAATATCGTCGTTTATCCAGGCATTATTGAGGGTTAAAAGCTGATACCCGGCATTTTGCGCCTTTAAATCGGTAATAACCGGCTTGAGAGGGTTTAGTTTTTTCTTCACAACGCTGTTGGTCCCGGCAGCGGTGGCTACGATACGGACCGAAGTGCCATCGGGCGACACCAGGCCAGCCTGGGCAGCGGGTGGAAGCTGAAAGGGATTTACTACATTGGAAAATATGGGTTTGCTCTGGCCGCTTTCAGTATAAGTCGCGGCGGTCAGGCTCTGGGCTATTTTACCGACGGTAGCCTGGAAGGCCGGGTCGTTGGTCTTTACCGTAGGATTGGTAACAATTACGTAAAGACTCTGAGAAGCTACTGTTTGGACACCGGCATTGTAAGTGGAGGTAGCCTGGGCCGACTCGGAAGTCCTGGAGGAACCAGGGTTGCTGGCTGATTCAGACTTAGTGCCGCCCATAGCGATACTGACGGCAAAAATTCCGATGGTCAGCACTAGCCAGAGGCCAAAAACCAGCCAGCGGTTTCGAGCACTCCAGGTCGCTATTCGGACGGTAGCGGGTTGTTTCTTTTTAATTTCGGCAGTTTTAGAAATCTCGGTTTGCATGGATACTCCTTGCTCGCTCCTCATAACTTAGCGAGCAGCACTCTATTCTATATTCAAATCATGGGCCATAAAAGGCAAAGAAAGTTCCCTACCACTTGCCGCTCCTACTGAGAAGCCCCAAACGAATGGTTAGCAGCACTGCTATGGGTAAGACAAAGGGTAAACCGGGGCCAGGGTCGCAAGCCAACACAACCCATTAATGTGCGACATTAGTGTCATACACCAGTGCGAAGCACCAGTATCAATGCTTCACACCTGACCCGGAGAGAACTGCGAGAGCCAGCCAGGAAGCAATTGAAATAGCCAAATTATTATAGTAACCGGGCCTTTTTATTAAGGCACACAGGTTTCTACAAATATTATGACACACATTGTATCATTTTGTTTCGCGGATTTATAGGAATTTTAATTGGAATTGGAAAAATTTTTGAAACCGTCACAATAAAATTACAAATTGATTATTGATAGAGTTGGTTACTGGAAGAAACGTTATTTAAAAACGAATTTGCGTTTATAATATATAATTATTAGGTAAGGTGAGTAATTCCACCTTACCTAATAATTTAGGTTTAATAAAGTTTTTCAGTACAATATTATTGGTCGCCAGCCTGGGATGATTGGCTTTTGAGAAAAGCTGGGATCATAAGAGAGAAAACTTATCATGAATAAAGACTCCCTTCCAGGCCAAAATAAGCTTTCTGGCGTGAATCAGTCTGACCAGAAAGCAGACGCATCGATTCTTGAAATTTCGGCTCCGGCACAAGCTCCGAGTATCCGCCGGGCCAGGCTCGATCCCGGTTCCCTCACGCCAAACGATGTGGTCAAACTTCAAGGTACGTTGAAAAATAGCACTATTGCCCGCCTGATTGCTGCCAG
>JAYSYV010000963.1:0-4147 GCA_043727245.1 Chloroflexota bacterium
GATACGACTCAAAAGGCCGGTGGACACAGTGACCGCCAGGCCAGCGCCCGCCACGATACGCCCGGCCAACTCCACGAGTTCCGCGACGACGAGAATGATGACGACCGCAACCGGCACAATAAAGCCCAGGACGAAGGCGGTATGCAAGGTGACAGTCGCAACGCCGGGGGACATCAGGGCGGTCGCAATCAACCTTAGCAGCAATTTCGGCTTATATATCCCGCTTTACGCAGACTATCCAATAATTGATAAGCCTTGAAGTGGGCCAGGTGAAAGGCTGGTAAATGCTGCCAGCTTTTATCCGCCTCTAGCCTGTATAAACGATATTCCAGGTCATCTTTTAAGATTTGCCGGACCGTTCCGCTGCTACGGTCAAAATTTTCGACCAGGGCCGGTACGGCATCATCGGATAATTCATATAAGTAACGGTAAGCCAGGTCGTTTTGAGAAGCCTGGTAACGTACCATGTTGTATTGGGCCACATCGGCATCGGGGTTCGCCAGGTTTACCGTTACCAGGAAACCCAGCGCCGCCACAAAAGCCCCTATCGCGAACTTTTCCGGCCTGGTCCATAAGGCAATAAATTGCCAGGTGAAAAGCAGACCTAACCATAAAATAAAAGAGCGCACGTATAGGCGAGTCGGTGTATTGATATAAAATTCAACATTCTCCCAGGCTAACATACGCCAGAAAGCCGATACCAGCATCACTCCTGCCAGGATTATCATCAGGCTGCACAACAGGTTGAAAATTTTAGCCTGTGCCGGATTTTCGCGCCGGGTGTACCACAACAGCCCGGTAATCAGGGCCAGGGTTAAAAACGAAGCCAGCAACAGTTGACCAAACCCCTGCCGGACGTAATCCCGGTAAGCCTCGTAGCCCAGCCGACCGGTGGCGTTGCCGCTAAAAAGATAGTTAAACTGAAACCAGGCGAATACCAGAAATAACAGGTTCACCAGGCCCAACACCGTCATAGCCTCCACGAAGCCCAGGCTCCGGCGCGGTTTGGCCTTACCCGGAATTTGGGGCGGTGGATATTCGGCGTTGGGGACACGCCGCCGATTTAGCGGCAGTAGCAGGCTCCCGGCCATTAACCAGCCTGCCACCAGAGCCAGGACCAGCCGGGCCACAAATTCTGGCAAATCCGAGATAAACTTTAGCTCGAAGAATTGCCGGGTGTAATCCCCAAAAATCGAGTCTGCCGAAGACAGTAAAAATGTAAACACCAGCAGTACCGGCACAGCCAGGACCAGACCCCGCACTACCGGCACAGCCAGGCGAACTTTGTGGCGTTGTTGCCTGGTGGAACGGGCTACCATCACCACCAACGGAACCGGTTTCCAGACCATCTCCTTTAAAGTGAGCAGGAATACTATCGGGTAGCCGAAGATGCCCAGCCGGTCCAGGTTATCGGCTGCCATGAAGAAAACAAACAGGCAAAACAAACTGATAACCGTCAGCAGGTTCAACCCGGCCAGCAAAGAGTTAGCCCGGATGAAGACCATACTCGCAAAGAAAATAAGTGGAGCAACTAACCACAGGTTACGGACTACCAGTCTTACCTTCTCTAACCGGGCCAGTACCAGCAAGCCAATTAAGGCCAGACTCACAAAAATTAAGACCGAAATACCGGGCGGATTGTTGTAAAAAAGAGCCTGAGCTAAAACACCCAGTAACAAGCCCAGCAAAAGCACACGTAAAGGTGAACGAACCCAAAGCATGGTTCATCCTTTCTTTTTAAGTTACATTTAAGATCGCAAAGTCACACGGCCTCGCTTAACGCTGACCGATCAGTCTGATATGAATATAACTATTGAAGTAGGTGGGTTGCTACATACTTGTTGAATGGATAATGCTAATTAAAAAGGCGGCTCTCATGAACCGCCTCGACTAACGCTATTACAAAGCGGCTCTTATGAACCGCCTCGACCTTTCCCGGTAGAAAGCCGGTAAGCTCTCTCCATCAAATCAAGCGACTTCTGGGTTTCGTTCCAGTTTTTAAGGCGGCGACCGTAGCTGTAATAAACTTCGGCCAACAACCTTACCGGCGTTGCATCATCACCATTTTGCAATTGCGTCAGGGTGGCAATCGCCTTCAGGTAAAAATCTTCCGACACTTCCCGCTGATTCTGGTCGGCTTTTAGTTCAGCCGCAATCTGGTAATACTGCCCCAGCAGAGCAGTATCCTGGCAACCGGTAGCTTCTTGCAAACTTGAGGCCCGGTCCAGGTAGCCGGAAGCGCCCGCCAGGTCGTGCTGACGGTGGTGTACCGTCGCCAGCAAAACCAGGGCATTTAACTCCTTACAACGGTCCTCGCCGCCTATCTCGCTGCCCAATTTCAAGGCCAGTTGAGCCACCTGCTTGGCCGCTTCAAACTCCTTGGACTGGACCTGTAACTGAGCTAAATTAAGACAGGTCTTTTGCAAGATAGTCTGTTGTTCTCTGGACTCATAAATCTGGATGCTGCGTCCAAAATAAAGACTCGACCGCTGAAAATCACCCTGTTCGCTGAGAGTAGTCGCCCGTTTATAGAAATGATCGGCCTGACGAGTCGGGTTGTTTTGCTCGGCCTGGTCCAGTGCCTTTTGAAAAAAAGCCTGAGCCTGGTCAGGGTCGTTCAGCAAACGGTAACAATTAGCCGCTCCGGCCAGCAATTTCCAGCGCAAACTGGGATTGCCATTAGCCCCAAGCGCCTCCAAACCCTGGCTGAAATGGTTTAACGCGCTCATTATTTGCCTGCTGCCTGAGTTAGCTTCGCCCAACTCAAACTCAATCAGCGCGGCTAATTCCGGTTCAGGATTACTATAATCCGATTCTCCCTGGTATTGTTGGGCTTCCTGAAGGGACAGGGTGGCTTCCTGGGTATTTCCAAGCTCGTTATAGTATTTACCCAGCAAATAATGATACCTGGCCCGGTCCGGTGAGCTTAAACGGGACAATCCCAGGCTGACATGTTCCAGAATCTGGAAAACCCGGTCATCGGCGGCGTGTTCCAGGTAAACCTGGGCTGCTAACAAACCCTGACGCAGTTCCAGCGCACGGGCCTGTTCTTCGTCCAGGGTATCATCCAGGTTTTGGCCGCTGGTTGGCCGCAAAAAATAATCGGTAGACTTACCCAACAAACTGGCTAACTGTTCCAGGGTCGTTGTAGTCGGTCGGGTTTTACCAAGTTCAAGGGATGACAAGTAAGCAGAGGTAAAAAGTCCTGAGCTAAGATCTCGCTGGGAAATCTTTTTCTCAACCCGCGCCCGGCGAATCCGTTCGCCAAGCACCTCCAGATTAATACTTTTAAGTTGTGGATGTCGTGAGGTGCTTTCCTTTGGTATTGGAAGAGCAGTAGCACTCTCATAATTTTGTTTTACAGGCATAAATATTAAGTCAATCAGGTTGAAGTAACATGCTGAGCGACTATCTCGTCCTTTCCTCAATTACAATATTATCAACTTCACTTTGTATCAGCTATTTAATCAATCGTTATATCTTTTTAATATATAACCAATCAATGTTTGTCAAAACAGACTAACCCAAAGTAATTTGTTACTTTATAGTACTAATTTATCACAAGTTGACTTTTTATTCAATTAGCAATGCAATAACAAAATATTAGCCAAACGGAATGAGTACATATATTTTTTAATCATATTTTTGGTCTATTAACCGCAAAAAACCTCTATTCAATATCATACGAAGAAATAGATAAAAATTTCATCACAAATTGAGCTTAACCAGGCCATAAATAAACAAATTTTAAGATGCAATTTAATTTATCAATTATTTAATTTTCTTATATCAGATATAGTTTTATTGAATAAATCTGTTATAAACTGAAAATTCGGCTATGTATTTAATAAGTTTAAACTCTTAATAACTAGAAGCCTGACTTTAAATGGTTCACACTAACTGTTTTAACAGTTATAGAATAATTATAAACCCTAAAATAGATTAAATATATATTAGAATAACAAGTTAAATTATGTCAAATGAGCCTAATCAGCTTAGATCATTGTTTTATAAGCTTTGCTGACCGCTACAAACCCGAAACCAAGTAAAGCCAAAGCTACCCCGGCAATACTAAATGCCAGCACGTAACCGGGGCCATCTATCACCAGGCCCAGAACCGCCACGCCTACACCTTGCCCCAGGAAAA
>JAYSYV010000964.1:0-1246 GCA_043727245.1 Chloroflexota bacterium
GGGCAGGTCATTCGCATCGGTGGGGCGCTTACGGGTGGTCGGGAAATCCAGAGCCGCTACGGTGTGATGTACGGTTTCAACCTGAACGATGGCCGGGGACTGCTGGAAGTGACAGTCTTCCCCAAGCTTCACCGCGAGTTTAAGTCGCTCCTGGTTGAAGGTAAGCTGATAGTCGTAGAAGGTAAGCTGGATGCTCAGGAGGGCCGCGCCCGTTTGCAGGCCGCCAGGATTACTCCGGCTTAAACTTTGATCTCAGCCAGTAAGTTTTTGTAAAAAACTACGGTGCTATCGTAAAGGCCATCTGGGCTGCGTACAAAGAAGGGTATTTCCCCGACTTCCTGCCAGCCCAGTTGGCGATAAAGGCTTTCAGCCGGGCTGTCTTTCAGGGTATCCAATACCAATAAAGTACGTTCTGCCTCAAGTGAGGCTTCTTCTATAGCCGCCATTAATGCGGTAGCTAGCCCACGGCGGCGAAAATCACCATGCACTAATAACTTTTGCACTTCTCCCCGGTGGGGTTGATTATCGGTACTCATAAATTCCACCATGACTGTACCGGCTATTCGGTGGGTTTCTCGGGCTACCAGCAAGATACGCTTGCCCGTAGCTAAATCGGCAAATTTTTCCTGCCAGAACTTTTTGGCCCGTTTCGGGTCTAAAGGCGGATAGAAACTAATAGAAGTACCGGTTCCCCGGTTTACACAATCTACCAGCACCTCGACCAGACCTTCTAAAACTGCTGCGGCTTCCTCATATTTTACTCGTTCAATCCGCATTTTTAACCCCCGTTCTTTTCTTAATACTCTCAGAAGATAAGTGCCGTCTTTAAATCCCCAAATTTTCTCGATATAATTAAAACATCAAAATAGATATACCCGCGAAATGACCTGACGATACGGCCAAATTTCTCACAAGGAATAGTATCGGGGCCGGTTTTTCAATTATACTCAGGTTGAAGCCGAATTGAAATCAGGACAGTTAATAGAGATTAAAATGGCCCAATCAGAGAAAATTTTCCGCAATAGCGCCCTGGTTTGTGTTGAACACAACATGAACTGACGAAGGTAGCCCGGAATTTTGTAGAGTGCTTGTGGCTACAAGCCAACCGGCTGGGTTTATAGGCAGTATAATCCGGCCCGCCTGACAAGCGGCAACGCCTATGGTAAAATTGTTTTTCAAGAAAAAATTGGGATTTAGAAGGGAAATTAGAGTTGCTATGTTAATAGAGATGCCCGGCCCACTGGTC
>JAYSYV010000965.1:0-1246 GCA_043727245.1 Chloroflexota bacterium
CGTTCAAAAGCCTGGACTAATACAGCTTGCACCTTACCGGCTACCTTAACTCTGGTCCACCAGGCTTCTGTAATAGGTATCCCGGTAACGTAAAATAGCGGGTCGAAAAGGTGGCTTTGGACCAGTTGATTGGCCGGATTGAGTACCGGCCCTTGCTGGTTCAAGAAAGTCCAGAAGGGGGCGGCGATATTATGTTTTGTCAAAGGCTCGTAGTAGCGGTAATCAACCTGATACTGGCGGCTCAAACCCTCGGCATCCAGGTTAATATTACCGGCCCGGTCAAGCGACCCGCTGACAAAGCTGCCAGTGGCGTTTGCAACCGGGCCAATCAGGTTGCTCAACGTCTTATAGGTTGGCCCGCCGGTATCATCAATATCCCCCGCCACGCCAATCGCCGCCAGTGTTCTGGCCTCAAACTTGTCATCCCCCAACTTCATCTCCCCACTGATTAACTCGTAGGCCATCAAACCGGTGGTGACATAGTAGGGGCTAGTTTTATCTGATTGGGGATTGATAATCTCCATACGGCTCTTATCGAAGTATTGGACCACTCGCCTTCCGCCCGGAGCTTCGGCATAGTCTTCGATTAAATCATAAGTGTTTGGGGATGGTCCCCACAGGTAGGAACGACTGGCCGCTCCGCTCGCAACCGGCTGGTCGGTGCGGTTCCAGACAGCCAGGAAGGCCGCATCATCAAACTCTTTAATGACAGCGGCGGTAGGGACTGTTTCAATAACAAGGACAAAATCGGCTTCTCCCTGGCTATTTCTATCCGGCGAAGTAAATTTCTGCTCTCCCCGGTTAGCCAGGTTCTCGGCTATTACCTGGTACTTTCCGTTCGTAGGGTCAAACCATCTGGCCGTAACCCTGGCCGAAAACCGGGCCAGATTTACCTTCATGGTAGTCTTTGCGGGCGTATAGGCCAGTAATAGCTTTCCATCCGGGGTATAACTGGCAGCGACAAAACCAGCAAAAACGTCGGCGAAGCTGTCGGTCAGGTAATTATGCTGCTGGTCCGGTACAAGATTGGGCCAGTCCACACTGGTAAGCAGTTTTTCAACGTAGACCATATCTTTAGCGCCGGTCCACTGCAAGGCGGACTGCCAACCAGGTGCGAACATCCAGATGTCCCGGCCCCCATAGGCTTGCCCGGCGGCTCCGTAAAGCATCGTCCAGTAAGCTTGCCTTCGTATCCGGTGAGGATTGCCCGGTTTGCCGTCATTGCTTTCGTTCTCATAGCCGCCTT
>JAYSYV010000966.1:0-1246 GCA_043727245.1 Chloroflexota bacterium
GATAACTCGTTCGACTATACCTATACCAAAGCGGACGGCACTTCCCGCTACGATGACCCGATTGTGAAAACTACCCTGCAAACCATCCACGATATGATGTATGTGGATAAATCTATCATACCCTGGGGTGAGCAGTCCACCGCCAAGTTAGCCGTAGATGCCACCTTCTTCAAGAATGAAGCGGCGATGCTGGGAGCCGGAACCTGGATTTTCCGCAGTTCCAACAACCTGAAAGATTATCCGCACGACTTCAAAGCGGTTTTTGCCACAGTCCCGCGTGTTTCTAAAGACCAGAAAAGCTACTGGCAGCCGATTACCCTGGGCGATGCGCTTTCGATTGTCGCCAAGTCCAAATACCAGGCCGAAGCTTATAAATTTATGCGCTGGTATGCCGATGGCGGAATGATTCCCCTGTCAGTGGGCGGTCGTATCCCCGCTTCCAGAGACATCAACAAGGATGATGCTGTCAAAGCGATGCTTGGCGGCAACGAGAAGATGTACGAACTGGATTCGGTCAAGGCAGTGGTTTTCAACCAGAATCCCCCTCACCAGTCATTTACCGCTCTGGACAAGCAGGTAGCTGATATGATAAAGGAAGAAGTCGAGAAATACTTCGTTACGCCAGGCGGAAGTGTAGACACCACTGTCGCGAATATCGTCCGTCGTCACAACGATTTTCTGACAACCAGGAAATAATTTTAGCTGCCTTTTGGAAAGACTCTCCGGGACAAAACTTCTGGCCTGGGTCTGGGAAGGCAGCTATAGTGTACTTCTGGAGTAGACAGGCTTGTTTCAGGCAAATGGGGAGATTTCGATTTGCGATCTCTGCCCATTTCCTATTTTTCCTGAATATCACGCAAGTCAGGAATTTTCAAAATCTTACAGGGCAGCGGGGAAGCAGGTCTAAATAAAATGAAAATGAGTTGGTCCAAAAAGCAAAAATTAACCGGGTATCTGTTTATTGCCCCGAACATGATTGGAATAATAATATTCTTCCTGGTTCCAGCTATCGTTTCCATGATTGTAATGTTTACCGATTTAAATTTTCTAAGCATCGAGCCGATTAATTTTATCGGGCTGAATAACTTTGTAAAGGTCTTCAAAGATGAGACTTTTTATACCGCTTTAAAGAACACTCTTATATTTCTACTGGGAGTACCGGTTTCAATTGCTATTGCGGTGGTTTTAGCCATTTTCCTTAATAACAAGATATTTCTCAAACCGGTCTTACGGGCAATGTATTTTA
>JAYSYV010000967.1:0-4139 GCA_043727245.1 Chloroflexota bacterium
ACGGACGATGAATTAAAGTCATCTTACCGGCGGCTGGCTAAGAAATTCCACCCGGATGTCAATAAAGAAGCGGATGCCGAGGAAAAGTTTAAGGAAGTAACTGAAGCTTATAACGTCCTGACCGATAAGCAAAAACGGGCCGCTTACGACCGCTTCGGCCACGCCGGGATGAGCGGCGCGGGCGCTAATCCGTTTGAAGGATTTAGCGGCATGGGCGGTTTCAGCGACATCTTCGAGCAGTTCTTTGGCGGTATGAATGGTGCGAGTGCAGGCGCGGGCCAGCAGCAACGCCGGGTTCAAAAGGGTGCAGACCTGAAAACCACGCTGGTGCTTTCCTTTGAGGAAGCCGTTTTTGGCATCGAAAAGGAAGTAACCGTCAACCGTTACGATACCTGTGGCCGCTGTAAGGGCAACCGCAGCGAACCGGGAACCGAAACTGCCAAGTGCGAAACCTGCCGGGGGACGGGTGAGATTCGTCGGACCCAGAATAGTATCTTCGGCCAGTTTGTGAATGTGACCAGTTGCGACCGCTGCCGGGGCGAGGGCCGGGTGATTGTCACTCCATGTAAAGAATGCCGGGGAGAGGGTCGCGTCCGCGTTTCCAAGCCGCTGATGGTGAAAATCCCGGCTGGGATTGATGCCAACCGCCAGATTCGGATTACCGGCGAAGGCGAGGCCGGGCCACGTGGGGCGGTTCCAGGCAACCTGTACGTAAGTATCGCCGTTAAAGAACACGCCGTGTTCCAGCGCCGCGAGAATGACATTTTGCTGGAATTGCCTTTGACACTCTGGCAGGCTGCCCTGGGCGATAAGGTGGAAGTACCGACCGTGGATGGTCCGATAGAACTGGATATTAAGCCCGGTTCTCAAAACGGCGACACTATCAAGCTCCGCGAGAAAGGCGTGCCTTTTCTCCAGGGGAATGGCCGGGGCGATCAGTTGGTTAATCTGCGGGTGGTAGTGCCAAAGAAGTTGAATGACGAGCAGCGCAGGTTGTTGCAGGAATTGGCTAAGACCATGCCCCGCGAACAGATCGGCAAGACTGCCGCCGAAAGGGAACACGATGACAAAGGCTTTTTCAGCCGGATTAAGGATGCCCTCGGCTCCAATTAATCTAAGAATTTGCTTTGAGTGTATAATTAAATAGAGATGTTGCCTGAAAGCTCCACTCTGTTGGAGCTTTCGGCTTTACAGGAATTTAAAACGCGAAACGTTGAACGGGCCGTTGGTTAGTAAAAAGCTGTAAAACGGCAGTATAAATTGTTTCTAATCCACTTAATTTTTACATTTAACGTTCTACACTGCATTTAAGGCTTTGCCATGATTCAGGAAAACCAGCCAAAAAAATTAACACAGCCCCACCACGACCACTCACCCGCTGGGCGTTCACATGCTGACCACGATCATGGGTCGCCCGAAAGCGGCCATAATCACAGTCACGCACACGTGCCTACCGGACCGGGCGGTAACGTGAGCATGATTTTCCGGGTCAGCCTGATTTTGACTGGTTTGTTTGTGGTGGGCGAATTTGCTACCGGCCTGTGGGCTAACAGTTTGGCCTTGATTTCCGATGCCGGGCATAACCTGACCGACGCGATGGCTCTGGCTTTTAGCTGGTGGGCATTGGTTCTGGCCCGGCGCTCTCCCGATAACCGCAAGACCTACGGCTACCACCGGGCCGGGATACTGGCGGCCAGCCTGAACGCAGCTACCCTGATTTTGATTGCCTTCTACATCTTCTATGAAGGTGTGCAGCGGATTATTCATCCAGAACCGGTCTCAGGCGGTGTGGTGGCCCTGGTCGCGACAGTGGCCCTGCTTCTTAATAGTGGTATCGCGCTGGCCCTTTTCAAGAGTTCCAAAGAAGACCTGAATGTGCGTAGCGCTTTTATCCATATCCTGGGTGATGCCCTCTCCTCCGTCGGCGTGATAATCGCCGGTTTAGCCACTTTGCTTACCGGCTGGCTCATTTTTGACCCCCTTGTTGCAATCCTGATTGGTGGGTTTATCCTGTGGTCCAGTTGGAGCATTATTAAAGAAGCTACGAACATTTTGCTGGAAGGGATTCCCGCCGGGCTGGATATGGTCAGCTTGATGCGAGACCTGCTGGCAATCGAGAACGTCAAGAGTGTCCACGACCTGCACGTCTGGACCCTGGGCAGCAATTATCTGGTCCTTTCCTGTCATATCCTGACCAACGAAACCAGCCTACACGAAGCTAATGCTACGGCCCAGCAAATCAAAACCATGCTGATTGAAACGTACCAGATTCACCATGCTACTATTGAACTGGAATGCGAGAATTGCACTGTGCCAGGCGAATTATACTGCACAGTTATTAACGTTCACGACTGATCGCTAAGAGATGCATACAAAAAGCCACGACACTCAATAATGCTGTGGCTTTTTCATTAAGTCTATGTGGCTTTGATGCTTAAAGTTAGCGAAGCGCGGCTAACTTTGCTCCTTAAAGAGTAGCATTGGGCTTACCACGCCGCCCCAGCATAATAAGCGCTCCCAGTGCGCCAAAGACCAGGCCCAGGCGGAAGCCCTGAGCGAAATAATCCTGGCGTTGGGTTTTGCTTTCGTAAACTCGCATCCGAAAAATCCTTTCGATGGGTGCAGATGATTAGACGCGAGTGCCTCTGAAAAGAGCTTTGACCGCGCCTCGAATACCGGCCAGGATAGCCGCAATCTTTACCAGTGGTGAAACTACCCCTTCGCCCACATAAGCAACAGTTGCTTTGGCGCTGTCGGCTGTTTCGCTGATTTTGTCTATTAACGGCGAGACTTTCGTATCGGTCAGTTTGGTTATGACGCTGACCAGGACCAGGATAGCCGCCACCAGGGCGATGCTGACTAACAATAAACCGCAAGCGAAGAACGACAATACAACCGTCGATTCGTAACTGGCGGTCCGCAGCGCCTGTTCTGGAACCCAGATAAAAATAGCTATCGGGACAAAGATTAATAAGATGGCTACAACTATCGCGCCAATTATGGTAAAAGGTTTGCTCATTGAGCTAATCTCCTTCTGTTGACCTGGACTTGCCAGGGGCAATATCCTTAATGCGAGCTAAGGCAAAAAATGTAACTTTAGCTATGCCTTAGCCTGAGCCAAAACCCTGAAATAAATAAAACTATTTTTAAGGAAATAGTTGTACCAGCCAACAATCTATCAGAAGGTGACGCTCGGTGGAAAACTGCACCGTCCGGCGGACCTTTTACAACTACAGGTGTAGCTGGTTGAACCTTACCTGTCCGTACTGATTCCTAGTGCTTTACATCACAATTCGGACCAGCAAACCTGGATACCGCCAGGAAATCCTAAATTCAGTTGGAAACTTATCGAGCCTGGGTTTAGTATAGCACAAGCCAGGCCCACCTTCAAAAATGTAGGTTGCTTAACGGCCCTTTTCGGTGGGCAACCTGGCCTGGGTCCAGGCCAGAGTTCCGCCCTGGACATTGTAAACCCGTTTGAGGCCGCTTTGTAGGGCCAACATGCCTGCCTGGGCGCTGCGTCCGCCCGAACGGCAGATTAACAACACATCTTTGTCCTGAGGGATTTCTTGCACATGCTGTCCAAAAGTGCTTAAGGGCATGAGGGTAGCATTTTTGGCATGGACTTCCTGGTACTCATTCGGTTCGCGGACATCAATCAGGACCGCTTGGCCCTGGCCCAGCATTTCCTGGGCCTGTTGGGGCGTAATGTCTTTGAGGCCGCCGCCCGGTCTGTTCATCATGGTAAAATCTCGCTTTCTTTTTCCTTATTTCAATCTCTAAATTATTCAGGTAGAATAATTGTAGCTAACCTGTGTCCTACTTGCAACAAATTCGGCTGATAGGATGTTTTAAGTTCTATAAGGTGTCGTACTTTCGACAACTTTTCGGAATAAATGCCAAAATATGCTATAATCTGGTCTATCAACCGTCCGGATTTTACCTTCCGAACGGTTCCTCAGTGTCAAACCGGTGACACTCCGGCCTTAAATTAGCGGTAGACTTTTGTCTCCTGAATTGACTTTAACAAGTGTGATTAGCGCCCAGCAACCGTCTGTTTCCAAAGCTAATACTTCGCCGGTTTCGCCGCGCCGCTTTTTCCAACGGCGTTCGTTTTTGGTAACAATAATATCGCTGGT
>JAYSYV010000968.1:0-1241 GCA_043727245.1 Chloroflexota bacterium
GATTATAGAGCGCAGCCAGGGCCAACTTCCGGCTGCCGTCCAGGATGTAATCAACCGGGCGCTGGCTAAGAAGCCGGAAGACCGTTACCCAAGCGCCGGAGAAATGGCGAAAACCTTCTACGCCATCGCAAACGGCGGCACTTACAATTTTCAGCCCGCTACCAGCCCGGTTATCAACCCGGCCCAGATGCAAGGTTTTCCCGGTACTCGCAACCAGTCTTTCACCTACGATGCTACCCAGGTCGCCACTAACTATCGCAATCAAAGCCAGGGCCAGACCGCCCCTTCCACCGCCTACGACCGGACCCATATCGCCGGACCTTCCGGCCAATACACCCAGCCGATGCTACCACCACAGGGCGCAGTAGTTGCCGGGACACCTCCTTACGGAACCGTCCCACCGGGCGGCATGCCGCCGCAAGGCTTTACATCCCCCCAGGGTTTTAACGGGACACCTCCTTACGGCAATGTGCCACCCGGCGGAACCCCACCCCAGGGCTATATTGGCACGCCGCCGCAAGGTTACAACAACACTCCGCCTCGCGGCCTGGTTCAGAGCGGCGCTAAAAAACCTAACCTGGGCTTAATCGCCGGGATTGTGGCGGCGGTCCTGGTAGTTATTGCAGTCGTCCTGGTTATTATTCTTGTCACCAAACCCAACAACCCGGTTAATCCTACTCCCGTAGCGGTTATCACCAGTTCGTCGGGCCTAAACGGGACCACGCCGACTATACAGGCTACCACGGCCAACGTGGCTACCACCCAGGCGGCAGCAACCACCGCGCCCCCGGTTACTACTGCCCCTCCCGCCACCACCACGCCCCCGGTCACTACTGCGCCTCCCGACCCAATCACGACGGGCCTCAAGGATGCCAACGACACTTTCTATGTAAAAGGGGACTTGCCGGGCGGTCTTGCCAAATTGCGCAAACTTACCAGCGATTTTCCCTCCAACGCCAAAATCTGGCGCGATTACGGCCTGGCCCTATACCTGTTTGACCGGGACGCAGGCGGCATTGAACCGCTCGAAAAGTCGCTTCAATACGATGCTAAAGACCCGCTGACCTATCTCTATTTGGTGGATGTCTACGGTTCCAACGCTCGCTATAGCGATAGCGAAAAAGCGGCTAAAATGGCCCTGCAACTCGACCCCAACGGCTGGATCGGCCACAGCGCCCAGGCAGCCTATTACACCTATATTTATAAAACGGACCAGGCCAAACCCGAAATTGACGCATCCC
>JAYSYV010000969.1:0-4125 GCA_043727245.1 Chloroflexota bacterium
CCCAACTCAATAGGGCCGAGCGCCCAGGGAGCCGGTAGCGGTTTGTCGCGGGGAAATAGGGCTATTCCCGCCTGTGGGCCATAGTTTCGCAGCCTGACCCCCTGGTTGGTGGCTGTCAGGGTGTAGTCCTTAAAAATGGTGGTGGTGAAGCGCCAGAGACCCTCGTTTTTTGTCAGGTCTACGCCAAAGAGGTAAGACTCGGTCTGGGAAATCACTACCGAGACATAGGCCGTCTTTTCATCCGGGGAAACGGCGATGGGCGGGTCGCCCACTGTGTCAACCGGCAATTGCTTTTCCCAGATAACTTTGCCGGTCTGAGGGTCGTTTTTCCGCAAGATGGGCTGGTGGGCCGCCCCTGCTTCCGGCACGACAGTGTAAAGCAGGTCAGGGTTGTCGGTGTGTAGCACCAGCGTATTCAAGACTTGCCAGAGCCGCGCCCCGGTCGCCCCTTCTAAGGCTCCTATCGAAAGGTCCGGGCTTTCGACATAAACGTTTTTGCTGCCAAAAATAACGCCACCCAGCCGCAAGCCAAACCCTTTAGCTGAAGCAGGGTCGGTCAGGGCCGACCAGACGACTTTGCCGGTCGCAAGGTCAATCCCAGTCAGGCTCAGGTATTCCGGGTTGGCGGTCTGACGCTGCTGGTCGAGAGGATTTTGCTTGCTGCTAACAGCCACTACCAGTGTATTGGCATAAATTTTACCGCCGATAAAGCGGCTGCCGGTATCCCGTTGGGCGGCCTTGAACTTGAGGTCAAAGTCCCACTTCTTCTGGCCGGTTTTGGTATCGTAGCCGCTCACTTTCTCGGCGGCCAGGTCGCCCAAAGCCACCGTACCGGGTCCAACTACCGCCAGCGACGGGAAAATCGGCAGCGGCCCGGCCAGTGGTGGGGCCGGAAATTTCCAGGCGACTGCTCCGGTTTTGCCATCCAGGGCAAACAGGCCACCCTGCCGGGTCTTCACGAAAACCATTCCGGCGGCTTCCCCGGCTATGCTGGCCTCGCTACCAGCTTCTAAAGTTACCCGCCAGTTCTGGGTGAATGGTTTGGAGTTGGCCTGGCGCGGTGAAATTACAGGTACGTTATTGTTGTCCAGCGGCACTAAAATCGTCGGTTCGGGAGTTGGAGTGGTCGTTGCCGGGCTTGCACCTGGGGAAGCGACACTGGCTGTAGTTGTGCTGCCGGGAGTAATTGACGCGCTGGTAGTCGTAGACGCAACAGTTGTCGCTGCAACACTGGCAGCGGTCGGTATAACCGAAGGAGTAGCGGTGCTGACCGGGCTGTCCGAGCAAGCCCCCAGCAACAGGCCCAGGCCCAGCCAGGTTACAAAACACCACTTTAAAGCTAAATTATGCCGGTCAAACCAGGGTCTAAGCATTTGGGTAACTTCCGGGCCGAAGAACAACAATAAAAACGCCAGGCTCGGTTTGATTTTAGCAGAAACCGGCCTTAAAACCTAGTCCACAAATAACTCTCTATTCCTATTTTTAGAATAGTAACCAGTATATAACTTTCTCAATAACTGGTTTATACAAACTGTAGTACTTTGTGCTATAGTAAAAATACTATAACTTGCCAGTATTGGTTGAGAACTGATTTAGTAATCACTTAACAAAGGTAATAAAAGTGTTGGAACTAACTGTCGAGGAGCACGCTACTCTGGCCGGAGAAAAAGGCGAAGCGGCCCAGGTAGCCATGCGGATTGTGGTTAAAATGGGCGAGCTTTTCGGCGCGGCTAAGCTACTGCCGGTCAACCGGGTCCATATTGATAGCGGAATTTACGAAGGCCCGTCCGGCCTGGATTTCGTGGAGATGCTGCTGGCTAAAGGGGCGCGAGTAGCAGTCCCCACCAGCATGAACGTAGTTTCGCTGGACTTGGAACGCTGGCAGCAAAATAGCCGAGTGCCGCAGAGTTTTGCTACTCCGGCCCGCCGTCTGGCGGAAGCCTATCTAAAAATGGGCGCGAAACCGACTTTTACCTGCGCTCCCTATCAGCTTAAAGAGATAACGCCCCAGTTTGGAGAACAGGTAGCCTGGGCCGAGTCCAACGCGGTCTGCTTTGTGAACTCGGTAGTGGGAGCGCGTACCAATAAATACGGCGATTTTTTTGATATTTGCCTGGCCCTGATTGGGCGCGTTCCGGCTTACGGCTTGCACCTGACCGAGAACCGGCGCGGTCAGCTTTTGCTAAGTCTTAAAGATGTGCCGCCGGAGTTAGTGCAAGATGACTCTTTTTATCAGGTGTTGGGCTATCTGGTTGGGCGGCTCTCCGGCACAAGTATTCCGGTGATTGAGGGCTTGCCCGGCGCTGTCACCCAGGACCAGTTAAAAGCCCTGTCGGCGGCGGCGGCTTCTTCCGGCGCGGTGACACTTTTCCATATTGTAGGCGTTACGCCCGAAGCGCCCGACCTCGCAACGGCTTTCGGTGGAAACACTCCGCTTGAAGTTATCGAAATAACGATGGACATGCTGCGCCAGGCTCGCCGCGATTTATGCGTCAATCCGACTGGCAGCGACCGGCCCGATGTAATCGCCCTGGGCAGCCCTCACTTTTCTCTGGCTGAGTGTTTGCAACTTGTCGCCCTGGTGGAAGGTCGAAAGTGTGCGCCGGGTCTGGAATTTTTTGTGGCGACTAACCGGGTGGTTTACCAGGCTTTATCTCAAAAAGGGTTGCTGGCAAAACTGGTTGCTTTTGGAGCGAACGTTACCCAGGATACCTGCGTGGTGGTCAGCCCGTTAATCGCGCCGGATGCCAAACTGCTCATGACCAATTCAGCCAAATATGCCTACTACGCCCCCGGTAAACTAAATATGCCGGTAGTTTTCGGCACACTGGCCGAGTGCGTTGATTCGGCGGTTAGTGGCCGGTTGGTCCGGGACGATACGCTATGGAATTAAATCTGAAAATGTTGATTGAGGCCGAAGCCAGCGGCCCACTGGTTTTTACCGACCAGCCCCTGAGTTTTTGGGGTGGTTATAACGCGCACAGTGGCGAAGTGATTGACCGGCGGCATCCCTTATCCGGCCAGAATCTAGCGGGTAAAGTGCTGGTCTTTCCGGGCAGCCGGGGCAGCAGCAGCGGCAGCGGGGTATTGCTGGAAGCGATTCGGAACCGCACTGCTCCCGCCGGGATTATCACGCTTGAAGCTGACCACATTCTGTGCCTGGCGGCCCTGCTGGCCCAGGAACTTTATAACCGGACTATCCCGGTGGCAGTCGCTTCGGCGGACTTCTTTACCTGGGCCGCCAGAAATAACGGCACGGTTGTTAGTTTAAAGTAAAAAATACCTGCCCTAATGTATAGAGCAGGTATCCGTTCAGGTTCTGGTGAAGCCTAGAGCATCGAAATATCGGTGTCCCGGCTGTCGGCCTGGTTGAAGGTCTGGGTCGGTCCGGTCGGGCGGCTTTCCTGGTCGTGAGCCTGGTCCTGGCGCAGTTCGGCCAGTTTACCTTTTATACCGGCTAACCTCTGTTCCAGGAAACCCTGGGCTTTCTCTAAAAAGGCAATCTGGTCTTCTTTGGAGAATTGAGGACGACCTCCCCAGCCCCAGCCCCGGAAGCCTTGATGCTGTCCTCGGCCTCTGAAACCCTGTTCGCCACCCTGAGGTTGGCCCTGGCCTCTGAAACCTGGCCCGAAACCGAAGCCGTGCTGACGACCCCAGCCCCGGAAGCCCGGCCCAAAGCCGAAACCCTGTCCCTGACCGGCTCCGTGTCGCGGGTCAAAGCCCTGGTCTTGCGGCCCAAAACCCTGCTCGCTACCCTTGTCCTGCGGCCCGCCACCCGGCCAATTGTTTTGCTGTTGTCCAAAGCCGGGTCCGTGACCTTGCGGCCCATGTCCCTGCCAGGGGCCACGTCCACGTCCGAAGCCTCGACCGCCCCGGCGACCCCAACCCGGCCCGTAACCCCGGTCTTGTCCATAATCTTGTTCTGGTTGTTGTTCACGCATAATTATACGTTCCTTTCCTGCAATCCTAAAATATACTCTTGATATGACATTGGCAGGCTTAAATCGGGTTGTCCTCGCTCAGAAAAGGGTCTTGAACTGGATTGGATTTGCCAGGCTGGTCCACGACCCGGTGAAACTCGGTCAGGAAATTGTAAATTACAGAAGTTCTTTGCTCCAGGGCTGT
>JAYSYV010000970.1:0-1240 GCA_043727245.1 Chloroflexota bacterium
GGAGAACCGCTTAACGCCGAAGCGATTGAGGTCTGGCGGCGGGAAACCGGCCTTACCATCCGGGATGGTTACGGCCAGACCGAAACCTGCCTGCTTTGCGGCAACTTCCCGACATCCGATATGCCGGTGAAACCCGGCTCGATGGGCAAACCGGCCCCCGGTTACGTGGTGGACGTAATTGACGACGAAGGCCAACCTTTGCCGCCAAACAAAGAGGGTGATATAGCGGTCCAAATCAACCCGAAAAGGCCGGTCGGCTTATTCCAGGAGTATTGGAACAACCCAGGCGCGACCAGCGCCTCAATACGCGGCGATTGGTACGTTACGGGCGACCGGGCTTACCGGGACGAGGACGGTTATTTGTGGTTCGTGGGTCGGGCTGACGATGTTATTATTAGCGCGGGATACCGGATTGGGCCGTTTGAAGTTGAAAGCGCCCTGGTCGAACACCCTGCCGTATTGGAATCGGCGGTGGTGGGCAAGCCGGACGAAGTACGGAGCGAGATTGTCAAAGCCTTCATTATTCTCAAGCCAGGCTTTGAGGGTTCGCCCGAACTGGCCCAGGACATCCAGAAGTTCGTTCAGCAGCTCACCGCGCCCTATAAGTATCCCCGCGAAATCGAGTTTGTCAGCGAACTGCCCAAAACGGTCAGCGGGAAAATTCGCCGGGTCGAACTCCGCCAGCGCGAGCAAGGGAAATCGTAAACCGAGTGTGATTAATCTGGTCTTAATAATTCTTTCATATGCCTTTCACGTCCTTGCTCTAAAATAGTAGGGTTAATAGGTAAGGAAGTAGCAAATCTTTAGACTACAACTGCTAAAAAAGACATATGAAACAAAGACATAGGATTGGCGTATATATACTGACCGAAATTGCAGAGAAGTTTCCGGCAAGCGGTCAAAGACTTATACCACCAGTAAATTAAAAGAAAATAAAAACCGGCGTTGCATCTCAGCCGGGATGTGCTAAGATAAAATCACTGGGAAAGTGGCCCTCAGTCGATATTACGCTCTATTACATGAGAGAAAATTTAGCACTAGTTGACGAGGCCCGTATAGTGAGTTGCGCGAGGAGAAAATAAAATGTGGAATAATAATCCAAACAATAATAATCGGGGAGGCTGGAACAACCAGTACAGCAACCAACGGCAAGGTGCTTTTGGCAATAATCCGCAGGGTCTGGGCTATGTAGAAACCAGCGTTGCCGAGCGAAGCAGCCTTTCGGCCAAGGTGATGACCT
>JAYSYV010000971.1:0-1238 GCA_043727245.1 Chloroflexota bacterium
GAATTAGGGGTCAATATAATAGATTTGGGGCTGGTCTACCGGGTTGATATTGATGATAGTGGCGATGTTCAGCTCTTTATGACTTTGACTTCGCCCGCCTGCCCGGCTGGACCGGAAATTAAAAACGACGTGAAAGAAGCCTTGACCTCGCTGGATGGGGTAGCTAACGTAAATATCCAATTTGTTTTCAATCCACCCTGGACCCCGGCCATGATGACCAACGAAGCCAAAGATGAACTGGGGTTGGATTACGACGAAGAAGATTATGATTAACGTCTAAATAATAAGCACATTAGAGTAAACACTTTCAGTAAGCGCCAGATTTAGACTCAAAATTTAGCGGTTAAATTAATCTAAATATAATTTGGAGGGAAAAATTATGTCGGCGGTATCAACTCTGCCGTCCGAAGAGGATTTAAAAGAAGCTCTCAGGACGGTATATGACCCTGAAATCGGAATAAATATTGTGGACCTGGGCCTGATCTACGATATTATGGTCGAGGATGACGGAGAAGTAGGGGTTACTATGACCCTGACTTCACCGGGTTGCCCCCTTTCGCACGTCATTGGCGAACAGGTCCGGGAAGCCCTGGACGGTTTGCCGGGCATTACCAGCATCAAGCTGGATTTAGTCTGGACACCACCCTGGAGTCCGGCCATGATGACCGAGGATGCCAAGATGGAACTCGGCATGGACCAGTACTAGAAACGTTTAATGCAGAGTTTCTAATTCTTCAGGATTTCTTTAAACTTAAAAAGTGAGCAGGAGAATGGTATAAACCATTCTTTCTGCTCACTTTTAATGCCGGTAAAACTTAAACAGCTTACTTACTGAGCGGCCATCGCTTCCAGGGAACCTTCGTGCTGGGGGTTGAATTGCAGGACCGAACGAAAGAGTTTGCGGGCCTGGTCGGGCCGCCCGGTATCACGGAAAGCCAGACCCAGGAAGTAAAGACCCTCGATATATAGGCCCATAGTGAAATCGTCTTCCAGGGCTTCGGGGGCCAGGTCGAGTCCTTTGCGTAAATTCCGCATAGCCGCCGGGTAATCGCCCAGGTTGAAATCAATAAAGCCCAGTTTGACCGGCAAAAACCATAAGTCTGGTTCCAGTTCAGCGGCCCGACTGTAAGCCGCCCTGGCCTTGGGCAAGTCCTCGACCATCAGGTGGGTTTCGGCTACCTCATAGAGCAGGTTCGCGCTGGTTGGTTCCAGCACAAAAGCCGCTTCAAATTCCTCTA
>JAYSYV010000972.1:0-1238 GCA_043727245.1 Chloroflexota bacterium
TGGTCGGGAGACAGGCATGCCTGTGCTGGGTTTGCTTTATCCAAGTTTAACCCTTGCACGTGAGTGTGATCCGCTAAAATTCGGGCTAGAGTTTAATAAGTCAAACGCAGGTGAATTGCTCGATTATGAGGCTATAATCAGCCGCGCTGAAGAGAAGGTCAGGCAATTACTAAAGAAAATTGGGGTTACTCCTGGTGTAGATAATAACAAAAAGGAGAAGAGTAGAGTAGCAGATGAAGCCTGGTACTGGGCTGCGCCTATTCTCCTTGACCTTTATTATCACGGGGAAGTTACAAAGGCCTGGATAAAAAACAGTAACCTCGCTAAGACCTGGGCCGATGAGAGAAGCCTCGAAAGTGTCAATGAGGAGGGTGATGGGGATAATGAAGAGGTAACACGCTGGGCAGAGCATGTAAAGCGGGCCGCAGACCTTGTTCAGACTGGTAAAAGCGGTCTTGGCCGTCCTCCCGAGGATCTGGCAAGGGTCGTAGCTAAACTTGCGGTGGCTGGGCCAGGTACAACCGCTTTGCGGGCGCTTTCAAGGCTAAGCGACACCGGTTTTGAACTGAGCCTAAGTGATGCGACCGGACTACTAGATAACGCCGCCAGTCTTGCATGGGGTTTTCGGCATCTATTCAACCAACCAGAAACTATGGCAATGTTGCGAGGAGAAATGGAGGGTGAAAAAAGTTACTGGCAAAAAGTGCTGGATTACTGTGTGCAAGGCTGTCTTCAATCTGTGCTAGACGAGTATACGCACTTTCTGCGTGAATTCCTGGGAATGGTTGACAAAGAATTTACCGAAACCACAAGCGAGATTGCAACCGCCGTCCGAAATGCTCTTAGCTTACGTACTTCTGCTCTAAGTGTTGACAAAATCTCGACCGAACTTTCTTTAACCAACAATGAGGAACGGCTGGTACAAAGTTCTAATTCCTTCAGGATGCGCACTAATTTTGCAATGCGCTTTGGTGATGAGAAACAGGAGGAGATGGGCCAGAAAGTTACCCGCGCTGACCAGGTTCGGGAAGCCTTTAACTCACCGTTTTGGCCGTTTGTTTTAGCAACTACCTCGGTAGGGCAGGAGGGTCTTGATTTTCATCCAACTGCCATGCGGTGGTACATTGGAATTTACCATCTAACCCGGTTGACCTTGAGCAGCGAGAAGGGCGGGTACACCGTTATAAGGGACACGCCGTACGAAAAAATCTGGCGGCTATATATGGGCTTAAATCTAT
>JAYSYV010000973.1:0-4114 GCA_043727245.1 Chloroflexota bacterium
CTCTCAGCGTCCACGCTGGCAACAAACACGCTGCCGTCGTCTTCCACATCAATTTTAGCGCCGGTTTCTTCGACAATCGAGCGGATCATTTTACCGCCCGGCCCAATCAGAGCGCCGATTTTTTCAGGGTTAATCTGGATGCGGATAATCCGAGGAGCGAAAGGCGAAAGGTCAGGCCGCGCCGTGCTGAGGCCTGGGGTCATCTTGTCCAGGATGTGCAAGCGACCTAAACGAGCCTGTTCAAAGGCTCTGCCCATAATTTCAAAAGTAATACCCCTGGTCTTGATGTCCATCTGCAACCCGGTAATACCTTCAGCCGTTCCGGCTACCTTGAAGTCCATATCGCCCAGTGAGTCTTCGATACCCTGGATGTCGGTCAGAACTTTCCAGCCGCCTTCTTTGTCCGTTACCAGGCCCATCGCCACCCCGGCAACCGGGGCTTTAATCGGCACACCGGCATCCATCAGGGAGAGGGAGCTACCGCAGACCGAACCCATGGAGCTGGAGCCGTTGGAAGAAAGCACTTCGCTGACAATCCGAATAGTGTAGGGGAAATCTTTCTCGTCAGGGATGACCGGGGCTAACGACCGTTCGGCCAGAGCGCCGTGACCAATATCCCGGCGTGACGGGCCGCGCAACCGCTTCACTTCGCCGGTGCTGAATGGCGGGAAGTTGTAGTGGTGGATAAAGCGCTTGGACTCTTCCAGGCCAATACCGTCAATTGTCTGTTCTTCGCCGCTGGTTCCAAGCGTCGTAATGCTCAAAACCTGGGTCTGGCCGCGAGTAAAGAGGCCACTGCCGTGAGTACGGGGCAGTATGCCAACTTCAACCGTAATGGGCCGGATTTCATCAACCGCCCGACCATCAGGGCGAATGCCTTCGCTAGTAATGGCGGTGCGTACTTCTTCTTTCATTAGCGAGTCAAATAGTTTTTCAGAGGCTTTCTGGCGAGTTGCCAGGGCATCGCCTTCCAGACCCTGAGTGAAATTGGCAACCGTTTCGGAGCGCAGGCTTTCAGTGGCGCTTATCCGAGCAGTTTTATCGGAGTTGCGGACATCCTCGCGGAGGCGGCTTCCGAGCCATTGCTTGACTTCTTCCTTGAATGCTTCGTCCACTGGCGGCGGGGTGAAAATGATTTGCTTGATTTCCATCCCGGCCAGCATTTCCTTTTGAAGCTGAATGGTGGCTTGAAGTTCGCGATGGCCGAATTTCACCGCTTCCAACATCAGTTCTTCGGACAGTTCCCAGGCTCCGGCTTCCACCATCATAACCGCGTCTTCGGTTCCTGCAACGGTCAGTTCCAGCTTGCTATCGGCCAAATCCTGGGCGCTAGGGTTAGCGACGAACTGGCCGTCAATGTAGCCAACCTTGACCGCGCCGAGCGGACCCTGGAAAGGCAGCCCGGAAAGCATCAGAGCGGCACTCGCGC
Source organism: Chloroflexota bacterium (assembly GCA_043727245.1). GTDB lineage: Bacteria > Chloroflexota > Chloroflexia > Chloroheliales > Chloroheliaceae > 54-19. The sequence continues at coordinate 1,430 of JAYSYV010000973.1, forward strand.
CGACAATAGATAGGGTTTCAGGCTCGTTGGACTGGTCGGTAGATAGTACCAGCACCTGAACCAAGACTTCGTTGTAAAAACCTTTCGGGAAAAGGGGCCGAATGGGGCGGTCGGTCAGGCGGGCCGTCAGCGTCGCGTTCTCACTGGGGCGACCTTCGCGTTTAATGAAGCCACCGGGGATTTTCCCGGCTGCGTACATTTTCTCTTCATATTCAATGGTCAGCGGGAAGAAATCCTGGCCTTCGCGAGCTTCGTCTGAAGCCACCACGGTCGCCAGCACCATTGTATCGCCGTATCGGACCAATACGGCCCCGGCTGCCTGCTCGGCTAACCGGCCCGTTTCCATGCTCAAGGTTCGACCGCCTACGGTCGTCTCAACCTTTTTTACTTGTCTCTCTTTTGTCATTTTTTGTTCCTTACCTCTGCTAAGCAACCTGTGGGCAGAAAATAGTTATCAGGGTTTAATGGGCGAGCCTAATTTTAATAACAGGCCGCCCGAATGGTTCTTAATTGTGCCAGACTGGGGTAATTAGATAACGCGAAAAACTGATGGGGACTCCGCATATCTGCCGGGCTTAGCTTCTTGTAGTCTTCTGAATTTATCAGGGGGTTAGGAACTGGAGACTAATTTCTAGCGGTAGCAGGGCTGCTGGCGATGCCCCACCAACGAACTAACCGCTAAAATTCAAACTCCAACCCCTAACGCCCCTACCTCTTTTTCTTGTGCTGTTAACCAGCAATAACCGAACTGAACCTTTCAATTCACACTGTATATTAAACTAATTGCAAGCAAAAGTAAAGGTTGTTACTAATTTAGCAGGGTAACGGCGAAGTAGCCGGTGGTCACTGACCAGGAGTCAGAGAATAGTAAACTTCTTACCATAATTTGCCGCAAAAAACTAACAATTAAGCTACTTTTCTATTTAATCAAGGTGCTAAAAGAGGCCCAATCTAAAAACTTATTAGACCAATTATTCTGAAGTTCCTATTCATTTAGCACATTAGCCTAATAGATAATACAAGGGATGGTTAATCAGCCTTTAATGTAGGCATCTACCGCCGCCGCGATCTTATCGGCGGTTTTATGTTTGTTGACCGTCACGTCTTGAGTTCGAGAACCTCCACTGACTTGTTCAAGCTCATCCTCGGATATTTCGGTTATGTCCTTGGCCGGGATACTTATAGCCTCGTTGGAGTCCTGGTTATTAGCAATAACTTGCTTTTTATCTGCCATTTTAGTACCTCTCGCCTCAGATTTCTGATTAAATTCAATTCAACCTATTTACGTTATAGTATAAGCGTCAACAACCAGACCAACTCCGCATAGTTCTGCCTTGACAGGAAGCAAGCGAACTTGTAAATTGGAGTGACAAGGTGCAATATAGAAACGAGCGAATTTTGATAAATTTATGCTTGGAATGCACAGGGGTATAAAACCGGAGGAGAATGCTATGACGGCAAGTGTGAGCCAGCCGCAGGTACAGGTAATAGAAGCGCACAACTATATCAACGGCCAATGGGTTCCGGCCCGGAGTGGCGAAACTTTTGAAAGCCGCAACCCTGCCACCGGCGAACTACTGGGCCGGGTGGCTAAAAGCGGCCCAGCCGATGCCGATGCGGCGGTCCAGGCTGCTCGCCAGGCTTTCGATAAATGGCGCAAATTCCCCGCGCCGCGTCGGGGTGAGATTCTATTCAAAGTAGCCCAAATCCTGGCCGAGCGTAAAGAACCAATCGCCCGCCTGATGACCCAGGAAATGGGTAAAGTCCTGACCGAAGCCAGGGGAGATGTCCAGGAAGGCATCGACATGACTTATTATATGGCCGGGGAAGGCCGCCGCCAGCATGGTTTTACCGCCCCCAGCGAAATGTTCGATAAATTCCAGATGGCCGTCCGCGACCCGGTAGGAGTGGTCGCCGCTATCACGCCCTGGAACTTCCCGATGGCTATCCCCACCTGGAAAATCATGCCCGCCCTGATTTGCGGCAATACGGTCGTCTTCAAGCCAGCTCCTGATACGCCGCTGGTCGCTCGCGAACTGGTGAAAATTTTCGAGGAAGCCGGACTGCCCGCCGGGGTAGTAAATATGGTCTTCGATACAGGCCGTGATGCCGGGGAAGCCCTGTTGCAGCACCCTGACGTGGACATCTACAGCTTTACCGGCTCGACCGAAACCGGCAAGCACGTTTTGACCGAAACAGCCGGGCGCTTGAGGCGAGTTTCGCTCGAACTGGGCGGCAAAAACGCCATTATGGTAATGGAAGATGCTAACCTGGATTTGGCCGTAGACGGCATCGTATGGAGCGCTTTTGGTACGACCGGCCAGCGCTGCACTGCGGCCAGCCGGATTATCGCCCACCGGGACATCGAAAAAGAACTAACCGCGAAACTGGTCAGCCGGGTTGAGAAATTGCGCCTGGGTGACGGTTTGTTAGAAACGACCGATGTAGGCCCGGTCATCAATCAGAAGCAGCGCGACCGCATCCACGAATATTCTAAAATCGGCCAGACGGAAGGAGCCAACCTCCTGCTGGGTGGCGACATCCCAACCGAAAACGGCCTGGACAAGGGGTTTTTCTACCGCCCGACCCTCTTTAATGAAGTCCGGCCCGCTATGCGGATTGCCCAGGAAGAAATCTTTGGCCCGACTACTGTCATAATTGGCGTGGACAGCCTGGAAGAAGCCA